>JAKAXN010000571.1 GCA_021816565.1 Actinomycetes bacterium | reverse complement strand
TATGCCCCCGAGAGAGGTGACGCAGTCCGCCAGCACGAGGGCGTCGCCCTTGGAGGCGGCGATGGCGGCCACGTCGTTGCGGACCCCGGTGCTGGTCTCGGCGTGCACCGCGGCGATCAGCTTGGGGGACGGGTGGGCGGCCAGCACCTGCTCCGGGTCGAGGGGCTTTCCCCAGGGGGCGTCCACCCGCACGACCTCGGCTCCGCAGCGGCGGGCCACGTCACACATCCGCTCGCCGAACAGCCCGTTGACGCCCACCACGACCACGTCGCCGCGGCCGACGGTGTTGACGAAGGCGGCCTCCATGCCGGCCGACCCGGTACCCGACACGGGCAGGGTCAGGGCGTTGCCCGTGCGCCACACCTGGCGCAGCCGGTCGCAGGTCTCGTCGAGGATCCTGATGAACTCGGGGTCCAGATGGCCGAGCATGGGACGGCCCAGCCCCTCCGTGGCCTCGGGGTAGGGATTGCACGGGCCGGGGCCCATCAGAACACGGTCGCTGACCACCATGGCTCAGATGCTAGGCAGATTGGTCACACCGTGCGCAGCGTGCTGAGGACCAGCCCGTCGAGTATGTCGGCCTCGGAGGTCAGGCACTCCGCAAAGCCGAACCGGCTGAGCACCTCCGCCAACACGATGGTGCCGCCCACGATCACGTCGGCCCGGTCGGCCTCGATGCCCGGCACGGCTCGGCGCTCCGCGGCGGTCATGGACGCCAGGCGGGTCAGCATCTCCCCCACCCGGGCCGCCCCCAGCCGGTAGTGGTGCACCTTCGAACGGTCGTATTCGGCGATACCCTGATCGACCGCGGCCAGGGCCGCCACTGTCCCGGCCAGGCCGACCATCCTCCGGCCCTCCAGGAACGCCGGCTGGTCGGAGACCGCCTGCTCTATCAGCCCGGCGGCGAACGCCCGGGCCTCGGCCACCGACTCCGGGGTCGGAGGGTCCCCGGCCAGGAACCGCTCCGTCAGGCGCACGCAGCCCATGTCGAGGGAGCGGACCGCCCGCGGGCCGCCGTCGGGGCCGGGACCCACCACCAGCTCGGTGGAACCGCCGCCGATGTCGACGACCAGCCAGGGACCGTCCCCGGGCTCGAGCTCGGCGGTGGCCCCGGCGAAGGACAGCCTTCCCTCCTCGTCGCCGGCGAGCAGCTCCGGTCGCACCCCGACGATGGCCTCGGCGGCGTCGAAGAACTCGTCGCGGTTGGAGGCGTCGCGCGCCGCCGAGGTGGCGGTCATCCGGATGGCGCCCACCGAGTGGCGGTCCATGACCGCCCGGTACTCCCGCAGCACGCCCATGGTGCGGCCGATCGCCTCCGGCGCCAGCCGGCCGGTCCGGTCGACCCCCTGGCCGAGGCGGGTGATCCGGTTGAGCCGCTCGGACGCCGGGCCACCGGGCCGGGCGATCAGCAGGCGGGTGGAGTTGGTCCCGCAGTCGATGGCCGCAGCCGGCGGAGCCGACGGGAGCTGGCGCGCCACCCAGCGGCCGACCGGGTCGGGGCCGCCGGCGAGGAACCAGGCGTAGTGGGCGTGGAGGCACTTCACCCCGACCCGGGTCCCGGCCACCCCGCCTGAGGGGCGGGGACCGGCCCAATCGGGGGGGAGGTCGCGGTCGCGTTCGGCGGCGTAGGCGGCGTGGGCGGCGGCGACCTCTGCGGCGGGGATCGCCGCCTCCGCCCGGCGCACCCCGCCGTCCGCCTCCAGGCGGTCCACCGCCTTCTTCTCCTCCGCGCCGACCAGCCAGTAGCGGGTGGGCATGGGGGTGCCGTCTTCGAGCAGGGGGGCGTTGCGGATGACCACCGGGTCCCCCTGGGGGTCACGCACCACTACCTCGAACCGGCCCTGGGGCGGCCGGCCGAGCAGCTCGGTCACCCTGGAACGGTCCGCTTCGGGGCCGGGGCGGCCCGCTACCGGGTCCACCCCGCCCAGGAGCCCCGGCCGCCGGCCGGGACGAGCGACGTCAGGGCGCCACCCGGGCGGCCAGCCGGGCCAGACGGGTGGCCCGGGCGGCCCGCCGGCGCAGGAGCACGATCACCAGCAGGGCGACCACCCCGGCGACGGGTGCCAACCGCTTGATGGTCGACCCGCCGGCCACGGCCAGCAGGTCCAGCGGCTCGGCCTCCGCCGACTCGATCCGGCGGGGGCCACTGGCCGGGGCGGAGGCCGCCGGGGCGGGGCCGCCGGTCGCTCCCTCGGGCTCGGCCGCGGGGGCGCCCTCGAGGGCCACCTCCGGCTCGGCCGTGGTGGCGGCGTCGCTCTCCCCGGCGGCGACCCCGGCCCCCGAGGAGGCCAGGTCGGCTTCCAGGGTGTCGACGAACTGCCCGATCAGCTTGGCGCTGACCTCGGCCAGGACGCCCCGCCCGAACTGCGCCACCTTGCCGGTCACGGTCAGGTCGGTGACCACCGACACCTTGGTGCCGTCACCGTCGGGAATCATGGTGGCGGTGATCAGGGCGCTGGCGTTGCCCTGGCCCCTGGTGTCGCGCCCGCTGGCCTTCAGGACCACCTTGCCGGCGTTCTCGTCCTGCTCGACGAACGTCGCCGCCCCCTTGTACTGGGCGGTGATGGGGCCGACCTTGACCTTGACCACCCCCCGGTACTCGTCGCCCTCCACCTCCTGCAACTGGGCGCCGGGCAGCATCGGGGCGATCCTCTCCACGTCCGTGAGGACCTTCCAGGCCTCGGGGACCGTCACCCCGACCCGGAACTCGTTGTTCAGTTCCATCTCTGCAAGTCCTCCCTGGTATCGATGTCTACCGGCTCACCCCGGCAAGGTACTTCCTGGACCAGATCGGGCCGAGCCTTGATGAGGCTGCGGGCCCCCTCGTCCCCCGTGGGAGCTAGCAGTTCCCACACCGGCGCCGCCAACCTGACCGGGTTGCGGCGCCGCCCATCGTAGGTCGCCACCGCTATGTCGGCGTCGCTGGCCGCCACCGCCCGCCACGCCTC
>JAKAXN010000083.1 GCA_021816565.1 Actinomycetes bacterium | reverse complement strand
CGGTGTCGGGGAGGATCACGGCGACGCTGCCCGTGCCCTTGGCGGCCACGGACTTGAGCTGGGCCATGGCCGAGAAGTCCCGGGTGAAGGACGACGCGGTCAGGCTGCCGCCGCCGGTGCTGCCCCCGGTGGAGGTCGACGACCCGGAGTTGGACGACGACACGGTGGTCGGCGACGAGCTGGCATGGCTGCTGCTGCCGCAGGCCCCGGCGAGCACGCCGGCACTGATGGCGAGCGCCACGAAGGCGCGCTTGTTTGACACGGGTTGGTGTTCCCCCTTGGTCGATGGCCGGGTCGGACTGCTCCCACCGCAGCCGCTAGTTGCTCCTGTGGAGGCTAAGAAGCCGGTTGTTAACGAGGCGTTAACATTCCGGACACCAGCATAAATATTTCGTGAAAGGGCGTCGAGGTCGGTCCGCCGCTCAATCCGAAGCCAGCCGGTAGCCCACCCGGGCCTGGGTCACGATGAGGGCGGCCTCGCCCTCCTTCTCCAGTTTGGCCCGCAGGCGCCGGACGTAGACCCGCAGGTACTCGGTCTCGGTCTCGTAGCCCGGTCCCCACACCCGCCGCAGCAGGTGGGCGTGGCTGAGCACCTTGCCCCGGTTGGTGGCCAGTTCCCGGAGCAGCGCGAACTCCGTGGGCGTCAGGTGGATGGCCTGCCCGTGGCGGGTGACCTGCTGGGCGGCCAGGTCGATGGACAGCTCGCCGACCGCCAGGGAGGCGTTCGGCGCCGCCGGCGGGTCCATGCCCCGGGTGCGTCGCAGGGTCGCCGATATGCGGGCCATCAGCTCCTCGATGCTGAACGGCTTGGTCATGTAGTCGTCGGCGCCGACGTTCAGCACCGCGACCTTGTCCCGTTCGCCGCCGCGGGCGGAGACGACGATCACCCCCACCGTGGACCGCTCCCGGATCAGCCGGCACAGCTCGATCCCGTCGATGTCGGGCAGCATCAGGTCCAGCAGCACGATGTCGGGCTGCTCCGTCTCGAGGAGCTGCAGGGCCCGGCTGCCCTCGGTGGAAACGATGGCGTCGAAACCGCGCACCACCAGGTTGGAGCGGATGAGGTCCACGATGTTGGGGTCGTCCTCGACCACCAGCACGCTCGTCAGCGACGCTTCGGGAGCCGAGCTCATCCGTCCGCCGGGGCGTCCCGGGCCACCGGGAGGGTGATGGCACAGCGGGTGCCGGTAGGTGGCCTCTCGATCTCGAAGCGCCCGCCGTGGGCGCTGACTATCCCCTGGGCGATGGACAGCCCGAGGCCGGCCCCGCCGGTCCGGCTGCGCCTCTCCGCCCGGCGGCCGAACGGGCTGCCGATCATATCGGGGGGCAGGCCCACGCCGTCGTCGGTGACCGAGATGCGGACGAAGCCCGCCTCGGCGAGCTCGACCTCCGCCACCACCGCCGTGCCCGGGGGGTTGTGGCGCACCGCGTTGTCCAGCAGGTTGACCAGCAGCTGCTCGAGGCGGTCGTGATCGGCCCACACGATGGGCAGATCCGTAGGGGTGCGCAGCTCGACGCGCGCCGCGGCCGGGGCGGGCAGGCAGGCCCGGGCCGCCTCGAGCACCAGGGCCAGGTCGCACCAGTCGGGGTGCAGGCGCAGGATCCCGGTGTCTATGGCCGAGAAGTCGAGCAGGTCGTCGACCAGCCGTCCCAGGCGGGCCGACTCGTCGGCGATGCGCGTGAGGAACCGCTGCTGGGACCCGCCGTCCCAGCTCACGTCCGGCTGCATGAGGCTCGACGCGTAGCCCCTGATGGCCGTCAGGGGGGTGCGCAGCTCGTGCGAGAGGAACGACAGGAACTGCCGCTGCAGATCCTGCGAGCTGCGCAGCGCCATGGCCTCGCGCTGGGCCCGCTCGGAGGACTCGCGCTCGAGGGCCAGGCGCAGCGAGTTGGCCGCGTCCTCTATCAGGGACCGGTACGACGGGTTGACCGACGGGGTGGCCCACATGACCACCAGGGCGGCCGGGCCGCCCGGCGCCGGGAACTCGAGCGCGGCCCGCCAGCCCGGTCGGTCCGGGTCCACCCGGGGCCGCAACGCCCCGTCGCCGCGACGCAGCGCCGCACCGGCCGTCTCGGCCAGGTCCGGCGACGGCTGGCCCCCGCCGGCCCAGGCCAGCACCCGCAGATCCGGGCCGCCGTCCGGGCCGTCCCCGTCGTCCCCGGGGGGCGCGGTGAGGAGGGCCACCTCGTCGGCGGCCAGTCCCCGGCGCAGGGCGTCGAGGGCGATCTCCAGGCCCTCGTCGATGGGTACCGGCCCGGCCAGCGTCTCGAGCACCTCTCGGACCGTCTCCAGATCGCGGTTGCGCACCGTCAGCTCGCCCAGCAGGCGGTCCCTCTCGAGGGCCCCGGCCACGTACCCGGAGTACACGTTGGCCAGCGCCATCTGGTCCCTGGTGGGGCAGCCCGGCTGGTCGGACAGGACCGTGAGGACCCCGGTGGTCCCCGAGCCGGTCAGGGGGACGGTCCAGGCGCTGCGCACGCCGCTGACGCGGGCCTCGCGGGCGAAGCGGGCCCAGCCCGGCGAGGCGGTGACGTCCTCGACGACCATCTCCCGCCCGCCGCTCAGGGTCCGACCGATCTGGCCGCCGCCGGCGCCGACGGGCAGGGTCTCCCACGCCTGGGCCAGGGCCCGGGTCAGGCCGGCCGAGCCGGCCAGCTGCAGCACCGGCCCGCTGCACTCGTGCACGCAGACGGCTCCGGTGCCGAGGGCGGCCCGCAGGGCGGAGAGGATCAGCGACAGGCTGGACGAGGGATCCGCCGACGCGAGCTGGCCGGCCAGGGAGTTGAGCCGGCTGAGCTGGCTGCGGGCCGAGCCGTCGGCGGGCTGGCCCGACAGGAGGCCGGCCACCTCGTCGGGGTGGGACTCCTCCGGGCGGACCTGGCCCACGACCCGGCCCCGGCGCATGATCAGGATCCGGTCGGCCAGGCGGAACATCTGCTCGATGTCGTGCGAGACGAGCAGGACCGTCGTGCCCTGCACCGGCAGCTTGGCGGCCAGCTCCTCGACCTGGGCGGACTCGTTGACGCCGAGGGCGGCGGTGGGCTCGTCCAGGATGAGCAGCTCCGGTCGGTCCCTCATGGCCCGGGCCACGGCCACCAGCTGGCGCTGGCCGCCCGAGAGGTGACCCACCGCGGTGCCGAGCGGCGGCAGGCGGATGTCCAGCTCGTCGAGGAGCCGCTCGGCCTGGCGGTAGAACCGGCTGCTGGCGAACAGCGACCGGCGCGACTCCCCGCCGAGCAGCAGGTTGGCTGCGATGTCGAGGTTGTCGCAGAGGGCCAGGTCCTGCCAGACGACGGCCACCCCGTGGCGGCGGACCGCGGCGGCGTCGGAGTCGACGCGCTCGCCGCCCACGGTGACGGTCCCGGTGTCGGGGCGGATGTCGCCGGCCAGGCAGCGGACCAGGGTCGACTTGCCCGCCCCGTTCTCCCCGGCGAGGGCCACCACCTCGCCGGGGAAGACCTCCAGGTCCACCCGGTCCAGGGCCCGGATGGGGCCGTACTGGACGCTGAGGCCGCGGGCCCTCAGCACCGGCGGCGGGCTGCCGGGGCGGTCGAGGCGTCCCTCGGCGGCGGCTAGGACCATGGGCGCATTATCCCTTCCCCCGGCCGGTGAGCGGGCGGCGCCCTACCGCCGCCGGCCCGACATGTCGGCGTTGGGGGCGGCCCGCGACACCAGGTCGGTGACGATCTCGCCCAGCTCGGCCGGGTCCCAGCGTCCGTCCTTGTCGGCGGTGGGGCCCTCGACCCAGCCCTCGGCCACGCTCAGGTGGCCGCCCTGGACGTTGAACACCCGCCCGGTGACCGGCGCCGACTCGGCGCTGCCCAACCACACCACGATGGGGCTGATGTTGTCGGGGGCGAGGGGGTTGAAGGCGCCCTCCGGGACCTCCGCAGCCCGCTGGCCCATGCCCAGGTTCTCGGTCATGCGGGTCAGCGCGGCCGGGGCGATGGCGTTGACCGTCACCCCGTAGCGGGCCACCTCCATGGCCGCGATCACCGTGAAGGCGGCGATGCCGGCCTTGGCCGCCCCGTAGTTCGTCTGGCCCACGTTGCCGTAGATCCCCGACGGGGAGGTCGTGTTGATGATGCGGGCGTCGTTGGTCTCCCCGGCCTTGGAGCGCTCCCGCCAGTAGTGCAGCGCGGCCGAGCTCGGGGCGAAGGTGCCCCGCAGGTGCACCCGGATCACCGCGTCCCACTCCTCGACCGACATGTTCACGAGCATCCGGTCCCGGAGGATCCCGGCGTTGTTGACCAGGACGTCGAGGCCCCCGAAGGTGTCGACCGCGGCGGCGACCAGGCGGGCCGCCCCGTCGGGGTCGGACACGTCGTCGGCGTTGGCGATGGCCTGGCCGCCCATGGCCCGGATCGCCTCGACGACCTCGCCGGCCGGTCCGGTGGAGCTGCCGGTGCCGTCCATCTCCCCGCCCAGGTCGTTGACCACCACCTTGGCGCCCTGACGGGCGAATTCGAGGGCGTGCTCGCGCCCGATGCCCCGTCCGGCTCCCGTTATGACGACCACCCGGTCCTCGCAGATACCGACCATGTGAAGCTGCCTCCTCCCCTCGGGGGCCTCCGGCTGTCCCGCCGACCCCTGGCGTGTGCCCCGACACTCTGCCCCATCCGCGGCCCTCCCGCCCGGACCGGCCGTCCAGCCCCCATACGGCCGGCCCCCACCGCCGGCCGGCGCCTCCGCCGTCGCACCCAGCGGGTACCGTGGGTCGGGCGATGTCGATGGACCTGTTCAGCTGGGCCGCCGGTGATCCCCCCGGCGACGGCCCGGCCCGGCCCGGCCCGGGGGACCCGGTCGGCGCCCCCCGGCCCCCGCAGCCCGACCCCGTGCCCTCCCGGGGGGCGGCCCCGGCGCGGCGCGCCCGGGCGGTTCCCGGCCCGGACCTGCTGGCCGGGCTCAACCCGGCCCAGGCGGCGGCCGTGGCCCACCCGGAGGGCCCGCTGCTGGTGGTGGCCGGGGCCGGATCGGGCAAGACCAGGGTGCTCACCCACCGCATCGCCTGGCTCATCGCCGAGGGGGGCCTCTCGCCGTTCGAGATCCTGGCCATCACCTTCACCAACAAGGCCGCCGGTGAGATGCGCGACCGGGTGGCGTCGCTGGTGGGGCCGGTGGCCAGCCGGATGTGGGTGTCCACCTTCCACTCCGCCTGCGTGCGCATCCTGCGCCGCGACGCCTCCCGGCTCGGCTACCGGTCCAACTTCACCATCTACGACCAGGCCGACGCCGTCCGCCTGGTCGGCTACGTGGTGCGGGACCTGGGCCTGGACTCCAAGAAGTTCCCGCCCCGCAGCGTCCACGGCTACATCTCGGCGGCCAAGAACGAGCTGGTCGACTTCGAGACCTACTCCAGCCGGGCCCGCACCCTGATGGAGCGCAAGGTCGGCGACGTGTACCGGGAGTACCAGCACCGCCTGGTGGCGGCCAACGCCATGGACTTCGACGACCTGCTCCTGGTCGCGGTCAACCTGCTGCAGGCCTGCCCGGACGTGCTCGAGCACTACCGCAACCGGTTCCGCCACATCCTGGTCGACGAGTACCAGGACACCAACCGGGCCCAGAACGAGCTGGTGCTGCTCCTGGCCGGCGGCCACCACCAGGTGTCGGTGGTGGGCGACAGCGACCAGTCCGTTTACGGCTGGCGGGGGGCGGACATCCGCAACATCCTCCAGTTCGAGGAGGCCTTCCCCGACGCCACCGTGGTGGTCCTGGAGCAGAACTACCGCTCCACCCAGGTGGTGCTCGACGCGGCCAACGCGGTGATCGCCAACAACGCCCAGCGCAAGCCCAAGGCCCTGTGGACCGACCAGGTGGGCGGCGAGCTGATCACCCGCTACCACGCCGAGGACGAGCACGACGAGGGGTCCTGGCTGGCCTCGGAGGTGTCCATGCTCCACCGGGTGGCCGGGCCCGGTGGCCGGACCCCCTACGAGTGGGGGGACATCGCGGTCTTCTACCGGACCAACGCCCAGAGCCGGGCGGTGGAGGAGGAGCTGGTCCGCCGGGACATCCCCTACAAGGTGGTGGGCGGCACCCGCTTCTACGACCGCCGTGAGGTCAAGGACATGCTGGCCTACCTGCGGGCCGTGGCCAACCCCACCGACGAGGTGTCCTACAAGCGGATCGTCAACGTGCCGAAGCGGGGGGTCGGCGACACCAGCGTCGACCGCATCGACCGCTACGCCCGGGGCCGGGGGGTGTCATTCGCCGCTGCGGTGGCCGAGGCCGAGGCGGCCGGTGTCACCGGCAAGGCCCTGAGCGGCCTGCGCCGCCTCGACGAGATCCTGAGCGGGCTGCGGGAGAAGGTCGCCGAGGGCGGCGAGGACGCCGGGCCGGCCCGGCTGCTGGAGCAGATCGCCGACCGCACCGGCTACATCGACGAGCTGATCGCCGAGAACTCGCTGGAGGCGGCCGGCCGCATCGAGAACGTCGAGGAGCTCATCGGCGCGGCCCGCCAGGCGGAGTCGCTCGAGCAGTTCCTGGAGGAGGTCAGCCTGGTCGCCGACAGCGACGAGGTGGAGGGTGACACCTCCAAGGTGACGCTCATGACCCTGCACACGGCCAAGGGGCTCGAGTACCCGGTGGTGTTCATCGTCGGCATGGAGGACGGGGTGTTCCCCCACCTGCGGTCGCTGGCCGAGCCCGAGGAGATGGAAGAGGAGCGCCGGCTGGCCTACGTGGGGATCACCCGGGCCCGGGAACGCCTGTACCTGTCCAACGCCTGGTGCCGCAGCCTGTGGGGCCAGACCCAGTACAACCCGCCCAGCCGGTTCCTGCAGGAGATCCCCGAGGCCCTGATGCGGGTGGTGGACGGCGGCCGCCGGCCCGGCTCGCGCCTGTCGGACGCCTCGGGGCGCGAGCGCATAGTGGAATCGGCGATGCGCTCGGCCCGGCGGGGACCGGTGCACGGCTCGGGCGCCGAGCAGCTCGGCCTACGGGTCGGCGAGACCGTCGTCCACGCCAAGTGGGGCGAGGGCGTGGTCATCGACGTGCAGGGGCAGGGGGAGAAGGCCGAGGCCCGGGTCCGCTTCCCCTCGGTCGGGGAGAAGCACCTGGCCCTGTCCCTCGCCCCCCTCAAGCGCGCCTAGGGACCGGCCGGGGTGCACAGCGCCCCGCACGCCGTGGTGACGGCGCCGGCCGGCAGCAGCGGCACGTTCAGGTAGGACGCCGCGTTGACGTTGCGCTGCAGCGAGTACACCCCGCCCAGCAGGTGCGGCACCTGCACCGCGCTCGGCACCAGGTGGGGGGTGTCGGCGGTGGTGATGGTCACCCGGAGCCGCCACCCGGCCGGGATCTCGGCGAAGGTCGGGAAGACGGTGATGTCGTAGCGGGTCACCCGCCCGGGCGTCACCGGCCGGGCGGACGCCGCGGTGAGCGGGTGGTAGGGGAGCAGGTACCCGCCGTCACCGCCGGTCCAGCTCCGCCGGGGGTTCACCGCCCGCAGCGATCCGAGCAGGGCCCCGGAGGTGAGCGGCACGGACCGCCCCGCCGGCGACACCTCCTCCACGGTGGCCGCCAGCTCGGTGTCGGTGGTGGTGGCGGTGGCGTACACCGTGGCGTCGATGGGCCCGCCGATGGCCTGCGGCTGCTGGAACGGGGCGCTGGTGTAGACCAGGGCGTCAGGGCCGGCCCCCAGGGTGACGTCGTTGCCGTCGCAGGGGTTCTTCGCCCCGAGATACGACAGGGCCAGCGGGAACGCCCCGGCTGACCACTGGTCGGTCTGCACGTCGCAGGGGCTCGACACCGGGGACCACAGCACCCGGTCCGCCCCGGCCCGGGTCACCGGCGCCGCGACCGTCAGGGTGCCGTCGTTGCTGGACAGCGGGTCGGTGCCGGACCGGCCCCCGCCGAAGTAGAACGCGCTGGCGCGGCTGGCGCTCAGCGGCCAGTCGGCGGTGTCGAGCCACCGGCCCGAGCCGAGCTGGTAGAGGTGCAGCGGGTCGGTCGTGGTGCCGAGGGGGGTGTGCTGGCCGAGCAGCCACTGGTCGAACCATTCGAGCTCGATGGCCGCCATGTTGACCCCGGTGCCGGTGGTGACGTGCATCCACGGCCCCATCAGCAGCTGGTAGCGGGGCGTGGCCTTCTGGCCGGGCGTCATGGGAGCGGTGGCCGACCGGCCGTGGTAGAGGTTCTGCAGGGCGGTGTAGTTGAGCGGCTCCCCCTGCTGGAACAGGTCGTTCCAGCCTCCGACCAGGAACGCCGGGATGTGGTCCCGGACCACGTCCTTCAGGTAGGTGGCCGGGCTGCGCACGGCCCAGTAGGGCCCGTCGTGGGCCTCGTTGCCGCCGGTCTCGACGTTGGCCAGGGTGGACACGTCGGTGCTGAGCAGGCCCTTGGAGTGCTGCAGCTCGACCGCCGGGTCGCTGCCCAGGGTGTCGAGCAGGGGCGAGAGGTTGCCGGTGGTGGGTATCTCCGACAGGGGTTCGACCGCCGGGTTGGCGGCGTTGAGGCCGGCCACCAGGGCCAGGTAGGCGGCCGAGAACTCCACGTCGGGTATGCCGCCGGAGGTGACGGTGTCGGAGTAGATGTCGTGGCCGGAGATGATGGGGAACATGGCCTTGATCGGGGACCCGGCCCCGGCCGCGGCGACGGTCAGGAACTGGTTGATCCCCATGTAGGACTCCCCGAACAGGCCGACCTTGCCGTCGGAGTGGGGCAGGTCGGCGGCCCATCGGGCCAGGGTGGCCCCGTCGGTGGCCTGGACCGGGTCGAACAGCCCCCACGTACCGCCGGAGTCGCCGGTGCCGCGCACGTCGGCGATGACCACGATGAAACCGCGGTCGACCAGGTAGCCGACGTTGGTGTTGGACAGCGCCCCGCCTTCGGCGATGGCCTCCTTGCCGTAGGGGGTCTGCTGGAGCAGAACCGGGAACGGGCCCTCGGCCGCCCGCCCGGTCGCCTTGTCGGTCGGGTAGTACACGTCGGCCCGCAGTACCGTCCCGTCGGCCATGGTCACCGCCCGGTTGAAGGAGCTGCCCTCGCCGTAGAGCGCCGGCTGCGGCGCCCACCGGGCCGCCGACGGCACCGCCGGGCCGGTGGCTGCCCGGGCTGCGGGGGCGGCCACGGCGGCCACCGCCAGGAGAGCGCCGGCGGTGCTGAGCACCCGGCGGCGGGCTTTTCGGGATCTGGCGGCCTTCATCCCCTTCCGCTTCGCCGCCGGCCGGCCCGGATCCTCCCCGTCAGCAGGAAGGAGGCTTCTGGCCGGCGGGCGTGCCCGGCAGCGTGTACCTGGTCGGGTCGGTGCCCGGCACGGTGGTGACGGTGGTGGTGGAGCTGCCGGCCGACGTCGACGCCGACGGCACCGCCGGGCCGGACCCCGAAGCCGTGGTGTAGCTGGAGCCGGTCACCACCTCGACGTTGTAGGCGGTGGGGGTGAGCGCCTGGGATTCCACCAGGGTCCCCCCGCCGGGGATCTGGGCGGCCAGTTGGCGGGCCGCGTTGAGGGCGTCGGGGGCGTAGAGGATGCGGGTGGCGGAGTAGCCGGAGCCGGTGTAGGCGGTGTCGGTGGTGGCCCGGTACCCGGCCTTGGTGAGGAAGTCGGTCAGCCGGCCGGCCTGCCCGTTGACCCCCGTGCCGTTGGCCACCTCGACGCTGACCGACGACGGGGGTACCGTCACCGCCGGCTTCCTGGCCGGGGCGGTGGTGGAGGGGGCCGGGGCGGGTGCCGAGCCGAAGGAGTTGAAGGCGGCCACCGTCTGGCCGGCCTGGGGCTGCTGCAGGCCGAGCACGTCGGCGCCGCCGGCGGTGGTGAACGGGTAGTTCGGCAGGGTCAGCGACGGGATGGACGAGGCGTTGAGCGACCGGAAGTCCTTGGCCAGCGACAGCATCAGGCTGTTGCTGAATCTGCTGTCCACCGTCAGGTTCTTGGTGATGCCGGCGATGACGTCGTTGAGGGCGACCGGGTTGGTGTACTCGCCCTCGGCCTTTTTGATCATCTTCTTTATGAACGCCTGCTGGCGCTGCACCCGGGCCAGGTCGCTCTCGCCCTGGATGTGCCAGTAGCCGTCCAGGTAGTACTGGTAGTGGCGGGACCGGACGAAGCCCAGCGCCTGGTCGCCGGTGAGCAGCACGCATCCGGGTCTGGCCACGTTGAGCAGGGAGTACGGGTCGCGCGCCGGCGTCGGGAAGTAGAAGCTGACGCCGCCCACGGCGTCGGTGATGGCCCGGAAGCTGTCGAAGTTGACCTCGACGAAGTGGTTGACGGGGATCCCCAGGTCCTGCTCAATGGTCTGGATGAGCAGGTCGGGCCCGGAGTCGAACGCCGAGTTGATCCGGTTCATCCCCATGCCGGGGATGTCGACCCACAGGTCGCGGGGGATCGACATCATCTCGATCTGGTGGGCCGCGGGGGCCACCCGGGCCACGATGATGGTGTCGGAGCGCTGGCCGGGGGTGGCCGCCGCCCCGCCGAACTGCTTGTTGTCGGCGCTGTTGCCGAGCGCGGAGCGGCTGTCGGAGCCGACGATCAGCAGGGTGAAAGGCTTGCCCGACCCGGCCGCCCCGGCCAGGTGCGACAGCGACTCCCGGTGGATCTGGTTGAGACGCCACTCCACGTAGCCGTAGGCGGACGCCGCCCCGATGAGGCACACCGCCACCAGCACGTTGATCCCGATCAGAGCCCGGCGGGGCCACCGGCGCCCGGCACCTACCCGGCCGCGGCCGGGCCTCCCGGTGCCGGGCCGGCCTCCGCCGGGCCGCCGGTGGGGCCCGGGCTGCTGCTGGCCGGCCGGGCGGCGCCGGGGCGGCCCGTCGCCGGCCCAGCCGTCAGGATCCGGTCGGCGGTAGGGGGGTCGGGGTCCGGAAGGAAAGTCGGTCACGGGCTCCAGTCGGGGTCACGGCGTCGAGCGCGCCGGAAGCACACTCACAGATATCCCCACCCGGCCCCAGAGGCTACCGGGACCGGGCCCCGAATTGGCGGAGGCCCGCTATTCGGGACACCGGTTGGCCTGGCGCGGCCGAGACCTGCGAGTATCGGGAACCGATGAAACGCCCATACAGGGTTGTGGTGGCCAAGCCCGGTCTCGACGGGCACGACCGGGGGGCACGGGTCATCGCCCGGGCCCTGCGGGAGGCCGGCTTCGAGGTCATCTACACGGGCCTGCACCAGACCCCCGAACAGATAGCCGAGACGGCCGTCCAGGAGGACGCCGACGCGGTCGGACTGTCCATCCTGTCCGGCGCCCACATGACCCTCTTCCCGAGGATCATCGAGGAGCTGCGCGACCGGGGGGCCGGCGATGTGCTGGTCTTCGCCGGGGGCATCATCCCCGACGCCGACATCGGCCCGCTCAAGGAGATCGGGGTAGCGGACATCTTCACCCCCGGTACCCCCCTCGGTGACATCACCGGGTGGCTGGAGCGACAGCTCGACGACCGTGAGGGTGCCGTAGCCGGGTAGCCGTCGCCGGGTCCCCTTTTTTTTCTCAGTTACAACCCCCCAAGAGGAGCAGGAGGCTACGTGGATCTGTTCGAGTACCAGGGCAAGCAGTACTTTGCCCGCTACGGCATCCCGGTATCGGCCGGTGGCGTGGCCGACACCGTCGAGGAGGCCGTCGCCCAGGCGGAGTCCGCCGGCTACCCGGTGGTCGTCAAGGCCCAGGTGCAGGTCGGCGGCCGGGGCAAGGCCGGGGGCATCAAGCTGGCCTCCAGCGCCGGGGAGGTGCGCGAGCACGCCGGCAACATCCTCGGGATGGACATCAAGGGCCACGTGGTCCGCCGACTGTGGGTCGAGCACGCCTCCGACATCTCGAAGGAGTACTACGCCAGCTTCACGCTGGACCGGGCGGCCAAGAAGTACCTGGCCATGGTCTCGGCCAAGGGCGGCGTGGAGATCGAGACGGTGGCCGAGGAGGACCCCGAGGCCATCGCCCGGATGCACATCGACCCGGCCCAGGGTTTCACCGAGGACGACGCCCGCAAGCTGGTGGCCGAGGCCGGACTCGACGAGGAGGCCCGGCAGGGGGCGGTCGAGATCCTCCAGAAGCTGTACCGCTGCTACGTGGACGGCGACGCCGACCTGGTGGAGATCAACCCGCTGATCCTCACCCCGGAGGGCCGGGTCCACGCCCTCGACGCCAAGGTCACCCTCGACGACAACGCCGCTTTCCGCCACCCCGAGTGGGACGGTTTCCGCGACATCGACGAGTTCGACGAGCGGGAACGCCTGGCCCGCTCGAAGGGCCTGCAGTACGTCGGGCTGGACGGCTTCGTCGGCATCATCGCCAACGGGGCCGGCCTGGCCATGAGCACCTGCGACGTGGTCAACCAGGTCGGCGGCAAGCCGGCCAACTTCCTCGACATCGGCGGCGGGGCCAACGCCGAGGTGATGGCCAACGCCCTCGAGGTGATCAACTCCGACGAGAACGTCCGGTCCATATTCATCAACATCTTCGGTGGCATCACCCGCGGCGAGGAGGTGGCCAACGGGATCAGGACCGCCCTCGAGCGGGTCGAGATCAAGGCCCCCATGGTGATCCGCCTGGACGGCACCAACGCCGAGGAGGGCCGCGAGATCCTGAAGACCGTGGAGTCGGAGAAGGTCATCTCCTCGCCGACCATGTTGGAAGCGGCCCAGAAGGCCGTCGAGCTGGCGGGAGGAGCTGCCTGATGTCCATCTTCGTCGACGAGAACACCAAGGTCCTGGTCCAGGGCCTGACCGGGGGCCAGGGCCGGTTCCACGGGCTGCGCAACAAGGCCTACGGCACCAAGGTCGTGGCCGGCGTGACCCCCGGCAAGGGCGGCCAGGACGTCGAGGGCGTCCCCGTGTACGGCAGCGTCAAGGACGCCGTCGAGGCCACCGGCGCCAACGCCAGCTTCGTGTCGGTCCCGCCCAAATTCGCCGCTGACGCCATCCTGGAGGCGGCCGCCGCCGGGGTTCCGTTCATCGTGTGCATCACCGAGGGCATCCCGGCCCACGACGAGGCCCGGGTGTTCAACACCCTGGCCGACCAGCATCCCGACACCCGCCTGCTCGGCCCCAACTGCCCGGGCATCATCAGCCCCGGCAAGTGCAACATCGGCATCACCGCCGGTGAGATCGCCCTGCCCGGCGGCCCGGTGGGGATCGTGAGCCGCTCGGGGACCCTCACCTACCAGGCCCTCTACGAGCTGAAGCAGCTCGGCGTGGGCGTCACGACCTGCGTGGGCATCGGCGGCGACCCGGTACCGGGCACCAACTTCGTGGACTGCCTGAAGGCGTTCGAGGCCGACCCCGACACCAGGTCGATCATCATGTTCGGTGAGATCGGCGGCTCCGAGGAGGAGAAGGCCGCCGACTTCATCGCCGCCTCGGTGACCAAGCCGGTGGTGGCCTACATCGCCGGGGTGACCGCGCCCCCGGGGAAGAAGATGGGCCATGCCGGTGCCATCATCTCCGGCTCGAAGGGCACCGCCCAGGCCAAGATGGAGGCCCTCTCGGCGGCCGGGGTGCACGTGGTCAACAACCCCACCGAGGCCGGCGTGAAGATGGCCGAGATCGTCAGGGCTCTCTGAGCCAGCCGGTCCAGATAGCGGTTGTAGGCGGCGCGGCGGCCGGGTCCGAGGACCTGGCCGCCGCTTTCGCCGTCGGGGCCCGGCTGGCCGCCCTCGGCGCGGTCGTGGTCAGCGGGGGCCTGGGCGGCGTGATGGAGGAGGCCTGCCGGGGGGCCCGTTCGGCCGGCGGGCGGACCCTTGCGATACTGCCCGGCCGGGACCGCGCCGCTGCCAACGCCTACGTGGACCTGGCCGTTCCGACCGGGCTGGGGGAGCTGCGCAACGGCCTGGTCGTGGCTGCGGGGGACGCGGTGGTGGCCGTGGGCGGGGAGTACGGAACCCTCTCGGAGATCGCCCTGGCCCTGCGGGCCGGCAAGCCCGTGGTCGGGGTCCGGACCTGGACGCTGACCCGCCCGTCAGGGGATCCCGATGGCGGCATCGTGGCCGTCGACGACCCGGTCGCCGCCGCCGACCTGGCGGTGGAGCTGGCCCGGGCCGGGCGCTAGCGTCTGGTCAGTCGACCGGGGGGGACCGAATGCACGATCTGGT
>JAKAXN010000570.1 GCA_021816565.1 Actinomycetes bacterium | reverse complement strand
ATCTTTGGCCCGGCTGCAGGGGGCAGGGGTCACCGTCTGTGCCGCCTACGGGATCGGCAGGCCCTGACCGTCCGCTCACAGCTACGAACCGCCGGTGACGTGGGCCGGTGCATGGCGGCCCACGGCACGGTGATATGGCCCGAGCACGGTCACGGCATCACGGGTTCGCCCGACCCCGTGATGCGTGCCGACCTGGAGCGGCACACCTGGACGTTCTGCCCGGCTGACGGCGATGCCGACCTGCTCCCGACCTTCGCCGAGGGCGGAGGCCAGTCCTTCAGGCTCCCGTTTGCCACCGGCCACCACGGCCGCCGGCCCGTCACCTCAGAAGCTGAGGACCGTGTATCCCAGGCGGTGGTACTCCATGATCTCGGCGCCGGCGGCCAGAAGCTCCACCGGGCGGGAGCCGATCTGCTCGCCGAGCCCGTACTGCTCCACGTTGGCGGCGCAGGCCTTCGGCTGGACCCCGGCTTCGGTCAACGCCGTCAACTGCTCGTCGGCGGCGCCTCCGGCGGCCAGCTTCACGCCCGGGCCGAAGAACATGACCCGTACGTCCGCCCCCCGGTTGGCCCTCATCCGGCCGGCCATTACCAACCCGGGAAGGGCCCGGGCCGGGTCGTCGCTCAGGATCAGGAACGCCACCTTGGCCGGATCTTCGTTCGCCACTGCCAGTCTCCTCCTGTGTCTCGGATGCCACGGTTCCGGGCCGCGGGCCCGCCTCCGATTTATACCCCCGAGGGTACCGGCCCGGGCCGAACGGACGAAGGTCACTGACCGGCGGGGGCCAAGCGGCCTAGCCTCACCGGTGATACCGGTGGGTGCCAGCCCCCGGTGCGCAGAGGGAGCGGTGGATGGGGCAGACCTCCGGGGGCTTGAGCGGTTTCTCCGCTTTCCGATCCGTCCTTTTCGCGCTAGAGGGCCGGACCGCCCCGGTGGGGAATAACTAGTCATGATGGGCGATCACCGACTGGACCTGGCGGAAGCGCTCCTGGCCAAGGCCCGCTCGACCACCTTCGAGGGTGAGCGGGCGTCGTTCGTGTCAGGCGCGTACCAGCAGCTCGGCGCGTTCCTCGGCACGGGCCGGGCGGTGGCACCCCGGCGGGGGAGCGCCACCTGGGCGGTGCGGCCCCTCCCGGCCGGACCGGTCCCGGGGCCGGCGGACGCCGGATCGGCGCCCGGGTCCGACGCCGGCGGGTCGGACGCCGCCGGGTCCGACGTTGGCGGGTCCGACGCCGGCGGCGGGCACGATGAGGCCATCCTGGTGGTGGACCTGGCCGCCGCCGAGCGGGCCTACCGGAGCCAGACGGCCGGGGCGGCCCGCTCCGGGGTCCTCATCGACCTGACCATCTGAAGCGGCGGGCATCCCGGCGCGGAGCCGATTCCAAGCTTCACCTCAGCGTCTGTTCATGAATGGTCGGGACACTTCACCAGGTACCTGCTGTCTCGACGTGAAGGACGAGTGATGGACTACGAAGCCAACCCCTACCACGACCAGCTGGGCCCGGCGCCCACCCCGGGGTCCCAGCCGCCGCGCTGGAAGGTGCCCCGGGTGGCGGTGACCGTGGGGCTGGCGGCCTTCCTCGGTATGGCCGGAGCCGGGGTGGCCTTCGCGGTCGGTGGACCGAGCGGCTCCACCACGGCCTCGTCCGGTTCTTCTTCGGGCTCGTCGTCGGGCTCCGGCTCGACCGGCAACACCCCGGCCGCCCAGCCGCCGGCCCATCCTGGCCCCTTCGGGGGCCACCGCGGCTTCGGCCCCATGGGTGGCCGCATGGGCGGGCCGGGAGGGGCGGTGCTGCACGGCATCTTCACCGTGAAGAACGGCACCGGCTACAAGGTGGAGCAGATCCAGGTGGGCTCGGTGCAGTCGGGCAACACCGCCACGTCCGTCACCGTGAAAAGCGCCGACGGCTACCCCCAGACCTACACCGTCACGTCGTCCACCGAGGTCAACTCGCAGGCCGGCGGCATCTCGACGGTCAAGTCCGGCGATCAGGTCCGGGTGGAGTCCGTGAAGCAGTCCGACGGGAGTTACACCGCCACCGACATAGTCGACATGACCCAGATCCGCTCCAGTCGCAGCAGCTTCGGCTTCGCCCCCCCGACGCCGCCGGCGGGCCAGCAGGCCCAGCCCGGATCGGCCGCCTGAGGCCTCAGCCCGACCGAGGGCCTCATCCCTGACCGGGTCGCCAGCCGGCCCGGTCAGGGCGGGCTACCAGCTCGACCGGCAGCTCGGCCAGTCCCCGCAGGGTGATGCCGGCTTTCCAGTTGAGCTCCCCGCCGGTCATGCGGATGGTCTCGAAGCGCCGGGCCAGCGAGGCGAAGACCACCTCGCCCTCGAGCCGGGCCAGTGGTGCCCCCAGGCAGTGGTGGGCGCCCCAGCCGAAGCTGAGGGGCACGTTGTCCGGGCGACCCAGATCCAGGCCGTCGGGGTCGGCGAAGCGCTCTGGGTCCCGGTTGGCCGCGCCCTGCAGGATCGTGACCAGCTGTCCGGGCTCCACGGCCACGCCGGCCACCTCGGCGCTCTCCAGGGCGGTCCGGGAGTTCACCTGCACCGGGCTGTCGAAGCGGAGCAGCTCCTCCACGGCGCTGGGGGCCAGGCCGGGGTCGGCCTGCAGCCGGGAGAACTGCTCCGGGTGCTGCAGCAGGGCCAGCAGGCCGTTGCCTATGAGGTTGGTGGTGGTCTCGAAGCCGGCGGCGAAGAGAAGGATGGCCGTGGCGATGATCTCGTCGTCGCTCAGGGCGTCGCCCGCCTCCCGGGCCTGGGCCAGGCCGCTCAGGAGGTCATCGGCCGGCTGGCGCCGCCGCTCGGCCAGCAGGTCCACGAAATAGGCCCGCAGCTGGTCCTGGGCGGCCATGGCCGCGGTGATGGCCTCGTTGCCGATGAACGGCTCCAGGCCGGCGGTGGCCGCCCGGACCAGCGGCTGGAAGGCCATGCGGTCCGCAGCCGGCACCC
>JAKAXN010000082.1 GCA_021816565.1 Actinomycetes bacterium | reverse complement strand
TCCCCTGGCTGATGGTCGGGCTGGGCGCGATCATGGCCCTCATCGGCGTTGCCGGCCTGGCCGGCCGGCCCATCCGCCTGCCCCAGCCCAAGGCCCACCTGGGAGGTCGTCGCCCCCTGGCCATGGTGTCGTTCGGCGTGCTCTACGGGCTGGCGTCCCTGGGGTGCGCGCTGCCGGTCTTCCTGGCCGCGGTGGGCGGCAACCTGGACCACCCCGGGGTGTTCGGGATGGTCCGCTCCTCCCTCGCGTACGCCCTCGGGATGGGACTGCTGCTGGCGGTCCTGGCCCTGACCGCCTCCACCGCCCGACGGGCCATCGTGCGCCGGGTGCGGCCGGCGGCCAAGGTCGGCCAGCTCGCCGCCGCCGCGCTCCTGACCCTCAGCGGTGCCTATGTCGCCTACTACTGGGCTACCAGCCTGGCCGACCCTACGTCGGCTCCGCCCCTGGTCACCGGGGTGAACAACACCCAGGCGGCCGTCTCGGCGTGGATGGCGAACAACGCCCAGTGGCTCGGGCTGGCATTCGGGTTGGCGGTGGTGGGGGTGCTCGTCGCCGCCTCACTCGAGGGATGGCGCCGGAGCCCCTCGCAGAGCGCCACGTCCGCCCATGGCTGATGCAGGTCACACCGGCACCCGCCCCGCTGGCGGATCCGCCCCGGAGGGGGCCCCGCAGGCCGGGCCCCGCAACCGCCGCCCGCTCCTCTTCGCCGCCCTCGGGGTCATCCTGGCCGGCATGCTCGCGGCCGTTCTGCTGTCGCAGTACGGCCAGAGCGGTGTGGCCACCGTGACCGGACCGGCGGCGACCAGGCTGGCGGGCATCACGGCCCCCACCGCCAACCTGCTGTCCCTCTCGGTCCTGCCCGGCGACGGCCGGACGGCGCCGGACTTCCACCTGACGGACCAGTCGGGCCAGCCGGTCTCCCTGTCGCAGTTCCGGGGCCGGTCGGTCGTGCTGTCGTTCAACGACGACCAGTGCACCGACGTGTGCACGCTGCTCGCCGAGGACGTGGTCCGGGCCAACCGGGATCTGGGCCCGGCCGGGCGATCGCACGTGGTGTTCCTGTCGGTGAACGTCAACCCGTTCTACCCGCAGGTCTCGGCGGTGCGGCACTGGAGCGACTCGAACGGTCTGAGCGGGCAGTCCAACTGGCAGTTCGCCACCGGGGCGGTTCCGACGCTGCGGGCCATCTGGAAGGACTACGGGGTGTACGTCGGCACCGATGCCGCCACCCGGACGGTCACCCACTCGACGCTGGTCGAGTTCATCGACCCCTCGGGCCGGATCAGGGCCACCGGGGACTTCGGGGAGAACGCAGTCGACGTCGACCCCTACTCCCACGGCCTGGCCCAGGCGGCGGTGGACCTGCTCCCGGCCTCGGAGCGCACCCCGGTGGCGGGGCCGCAGGCCCCGCCGGGAGGGGGCACGGGCGCCGGTCTGGGCCAGGAGGCCCCCGGGTTCTCGCTGCCCGTCCTGACCGGGACGACCCCCGGGGCGGCCAGCGGCGCCACGCTCGGACTGCAGAGCCTGAGGGGCCGCCCGGTGGTACTCAACTTCTGGGCGTCCACGTGCGTGGACTGCCGCTCCGAACTGGCCGCTTTCGCCGCGGTGGCCGCCTCCGACCCCAAGGTCGCCTTCGTGGGGATCGATGTGGGCGACCCTTCGCCGTCGTCGGCCCGGTCGCTGGTGCGCGCCGCGGGCATCAACTTCCCCGTCCTGAGCGACGCCGGAGGGCGGGTGGCTTCGGCCTACCGGGTGAGCGGGTTGCCCACCACCGTCTACATCGACCCGTCCGGGACGGTCACGGTGCGCCACCCGGGGGCCATGACCGCCGAGCAGCTGCGCTACACGCTGGCCCAGTTCTTCCCCGGTTCGGTCCCCGAAGGGTCCTGAACCGGCGGCTCCCCATCCGGCCGGTTCCCGTGCCGACCTGTCCGGTCAGGCCGGCTCGATCGGCACCACATCGCCCAGGCGGGTGACCCGCAGCAGCGGGGCGACCACCGAGTCGGGGCCGGCCACCACCCGCAGGCTGCCGCGCCGGGCCCGGGCGAAGAGGGCGGCGATGCCGGCGCTGTCCATGTAGCTGACACCGTCGAGGTCGACCACCAGCGGGACCCCCTCGTCGACCCCGGCCGACAGCCCGCGCTCGAATCGGCCCACGTTGCTCAGATCCACCTCCCCCACCACCCGCAGCCGCAGGACCGAATCCCCCTCGACCAGGTCGAGGTGCAGTCCGGCGCTCACGCGTCGACCCGCTTGCGGAGGCGCACCACGGTGCCCTCGGGCCCGCGCTCGACGACCACCTCGTCCATCAGGGCCCGCATTATGCCGATCCCCCGACCCCTGTCACCGTCGCTCGCGCCGTCCTTCCATCTGCCGTCGTCCGATACCACCATCTCCACCACCCCGTCCCCCATCCTGCCCTCGATCGCCACGAACCGCTCCGGGGAGAACCCGTAGGCGTGCTCGATGGAGTTGGCGCAGGCCTCGCCGACGGCGATGACCAACTCAGCCGCACCGGAGCCGGTGACGCCCCCCGCCGACAGCCAGTCCCGCAGGCGGCGGCGCATGGCGGAGAGCTGCTCCGGGTCGGTCCGCAGCGACATCGACAGCGCCACCCGGGCCCCGGAGGGCCCGGCCGGCCGCCGGAACACCACGAGGGCGATGTCGTCGCTGTGCCGGCCGGGCGGAACCAGCGCGGCCAGGAGCTCGTCGGCCAAGCGGTCGGGCCCGGACTTCTGACGCTCCACCAGGGCCGCCCGCAGGCGGCTGATGCCGTCGTCCAGGGACTCCCCCCGCCGCTCGACCAGCCCGTCCGTGTAGAGCGTCAGGGTGGCGGCCGGCACCATCGGGGCCACGCTCTCGGGCCGGGGCAAGACCGAGGAGAACCCCAGGGGAAGGCCCTGCCCCCGCTCCAGCAGCTCCACCCGGCCGTCGGGTTGCATCAACATGGCCGGCAGGTGACCGGCGCTCGAGTAACGGAGGCTGTCGGCACCGGCGTCGAGGACGGCACAGAAGACCGTCGTGCACAGAGCCCCGGGCAGCTGTTCGGCGAAGCGGTCGAGGGCGGCCAGGACCTCCGCCGGACTCTTCTCCTGCAGCAGCAGGGCCCGGCAGGCGCTGCGCAGCTGGCCCATGGTGGTCGCCGCGCCCAGACCCCGCCCGGTGCAGTCTCCCACCACCACCGCGACGCACCCGTCCGGGAGGTCCACCACGTCGTACCAGTCACCACCGACCTCGAGGGGAGCCACCGCCGGCAGGTACCGCACCGCCATACCCTCGGGCACCTCCGTGGGGCCCAGAATGGCCCTCTGCATGGCGGTGGCCACCTCGCGGCTGTCGTCGAGCAGCTGAGCCCGGTGCAGGGCCTGGCCGAAGTACGCGCAGAGGGCGACCAGGAGGGACCGCTCCTCGGTGGACAGCCGCCGGGGCCCGTCGAGGTCCATCCACACCATCCGGCGCCCCTCCCCCGGGTCCAGCAGGGCGCCGAAGCCCGTGACCAGCTCGGAGCCGGGTGCCTCCGGGGGTCCGACCACCACCGGGTTGGATTCGGCGGCCAGGGTCAGCAGCCGGGAGGCCGTGGCCGGATCGGGAGGCGGGCCGCTCCCCCTGGAGGCCTCCTCGACCGGCGAACCCTCGAGCCAGCCGAGAAGGCCGGCCCGGCGGGCCCGGAAGGCCCGCAGCAGCTCCGTCAGACCCACGTCACACACCTCGCCCACATCGCCGGCCTCGGCTATCCGGGTCCCCATACGGGCCAGGGCGGCGTCGCGCTCGACGGCGGCCATCTCGGCGGTGACGTCGTGGAAGGCCACCACCACCCGGCGCTCGTCCCGGTCGCCCACCGAGCTGGCCCGCACCGAAGCGTAGAGACGGTGCCCCAGCCGGTGCCGGAGCGGCACCACCGACGTCAGGCGCTCCCCGGCCAGGGCCCGCCGGTGCAGATCGGCGGCCGCGGCGTGGGCCTCGCCGTCGACTTCAGGAGCGAAGACCCACGGGAAGGGCGCCGCATACGGCGGGCCGGGGCGGGGGAAGCCGAGCAGCCGCTCGAAGGTGGAGTTCGCCTCGATCAGCCGGCCGGCGGCGTCGAGGACCACCACGGCGTCCTGCAGCGAGTCGACCAACGCCGCCCTCCACTCGGCATCGTGGTTGCGCAGGGCGGCCAGCTCCAGGTTGGACCGGACCCGGGCCAGCAGCTCCAGCCCGGAGAATGGCTTGACCAGGTAGTCGTCCGCCCCGGCCCGCAGGCCGACGACCGCCGCCTCCTCCCCGGCCCGGGCCGAGAGCAGGACGACCGGGATGGTGGCCGTGGCCGGGTCCGAGCGGAGGGCGTCGAGCAGGGCGAAGCCGTCCATCTCGGGCATCATCACGTCGCTAAGCACGAGGTCGGGCCGTTCGGAGCGGATGTCCTCGAGGGCTTCGGCACCGTCACCGGCGACCCTGACCAGCCAGTAGGGCTCGAGTATCCGCCGGAGATACGACCGCATGTCGGGGTTGTCGTCGACGATCAGGACCGTTGCGTCGGCTGTCCGCCCGGCCACTGAGCTCGCCTCGGGGGAGGGGGCCGAAGCCGGGTCTCCCTCTGTGGGATGCACCCACTGCAGCGCCTCGTCCAGGTAGGCCAGGAGCGACGACTCCCTCTGGACCGCCCCCGGGGCGGAGGAGGGCCGCCCGTAGGGGATCCGCACCGTGAAGGTCGACCCCTCCCCCTCGACGCTCTCGACCCGGACGTCCCCCCCGTGCAGGCGGGCCAGCTCGGCCACCAGGGCCAGTCCGATGCCGGTGCCCTCGTGGGAGCGGGCCGCCGGGCGGGGGGCCCGGTAGAAACGCTCGAACAGGTGCGGCAGGTGCCCGGCGTCGATGCCCACCCCCGTGTCGGTCACCGACAGCACGGCCTCGCGGCCGTCGCCCCGCAGAGCCAGTCGGACACCGCCGGTCAGGGTGAACTTCAAGGCGTTGGACAGGAGGTTCAACACGATCTTCTCCCACATGCCCGGATCGACGTGCACCTCGCCGGTCAGCGGCTGCAGATCGAGGCCGAAGGTCAAGCCGGCCCGTTCGATGGCCGGAGCGAACGACAGGGCCACCTCCCGGGTCAGGGCCGAGAGGTCGGTGGGCACCGTCTCGGCCGGCATCCGACCCCCCTCGATGCGGGCGAAGTCCAACATGTCGTTGACGAGGCGGCGGAGCCGGCGGGTGTTCCGCTGGATCAGCTCCAGTCTCTGCCGCTGGGGCTCCGCCAGCGGGTGCAGGTCGTCGCTGAGGGCGTCCTCCGTGGGAGCGGAGATGAGCGTCAGAGGGGTGCGGAACTCGTGGCTGACGTTGCTGAAGAACTCCGTCTTGGCCCGGTCGAGCTCCGCCAGCGACTCGGCCCGGCGCCGTTCCGCCTCGTAGGCCCGCACGCTGGCCAGGCCGGCGGCGATGCCCCCGGCCACCAGGCCGGCGAAGCCGAGGTATCCCTCGTCCACCAGCCGGTAGGGGTTGAGGCCGGCGATGAACACGCCCGACGGAGCGGCCAGTCCCCCCTCCGACAGCGGTACGAGCAGCGCCTGCGACGGCGGCTGGTCCCATGCTCCGGACGGCAGGTCGGGGAACCGCTCGGCGAGACCGGGCACCACCCGGGGCCGCCCCTCGGCGATCACCTCGGCGAGCGGCCAGGCCGACCCCGTGTCCTCGGTCCGGACGAACTCCGGGGCGGCCGGGTGCCCGGCGGCGATGCCGGTGGGCCCCATGAGCCGGGCGGACCCGTGGCCGTCGAACACATATGTCAGCGTGAACGGCAGATCTTTGGCATTGAGCGACAGGCAGCGCGTGACCTCCTCGAAGAGGGCCGATTCGGTGCGGGCCACCGAGGCGCCCGACGCCAGGTCCCGGATGGTCCCCATCCTCCGCTCCGCGATGACCCGGGAGGTCTCCTCGCTGACCACGCACAGCAGGCCCCGGACCTCCCCGCCCTCATCGCTAACGGGGCTGTAGGAGAAGGTGTGGTAGGTCTCCTCCCGGTAGCCGCTGCGCTGCAGGAACAGCAGGAGGGCCTGATCCCAGGTGGTGTCGCCCGAGCTGACCACCGCCTCCACCCGGGGCGAGAGCTCGTCCCAGATCTCCGACCATACCTCCGACGCCGGACGGGCCAGGGCCCAGGGATGTTTCACCCCCAGGGTGTCCCTGGCGTAGGCGTCGTTGTAGAAGAACGCCAGGTCTGGCCCCCATCCGAGCCACATGGGGAAGCGTGACGACAGGATCAGGCGCACCAGCGTCCGCAGCAGCGGCGGCCAGCCCCCCGGGTCGCCCACAGACGTGGACGACCATTCGATCTCCGCCATGACGCGGCCCGTTTCGCCCGGTCCGAACAGTGCTCGCCCCCTGCCCCGATCACTCATGTGGACGACTGGACTCTACGTCGGCTCGACACCGCAACGGCGGTCGGATCGGGGAGGGTCACAGGAATCCCTTACCCGGTCGCCCGCCCGGCCAAGATGGGCCGCGCCGCGGTGACGTTCGGATCTATCCCCGGACCGGCCCGGCGCATGGGCTTGGGGTCGGGATGGCGGTCGCAGGGAACATATGAGGCATTCCAACGGAGGCGATCATGGGTGCGAACGGCAGCGACAGAACCGACCGGGTGGTGCTCACCACCGGGTCCAACTCCGGGATAGGCCTGGCCGTGGCCCTGGAGGTGGCCCGCCTGGGGTTCCGCTCGGTCGGCAGCGTCCGCTCCGAGGCCAAGGCCCGCCTGGTCCACCGGGCCGCGGAGCGGGCCGGGGTGAGCGTCGAGACCGTCCTTCTGGACGTGACCGACTCCGGCCGGTGCCGGGAGGTCATCGACGACCTGCGGCCATGGGGCCTGGTCAACAACGCCGGCTACGGCGGCATGGGCGCCATCGAGGACGTCGGTGACGAGGAAGCCCGGCTTCTCATGGAGACCATGGTCATGGCGCCCATGCGCCTCAGCAGGTTGGCCGCCCCCCACATGCGGGCCGGGGGCGGCGGCCGGGTGATCAACATGTCGTCGGTCTTCGGCCGCACCACGGCGCCGCTTGCCGGCTGGTACTCGGGGGCCAAGCATGCACTGGAGGCGCTGAGCGACGCCTTCCGGATGGAGGTGGCGTCGGCCGGCATCAAGGTGGTGCTGGTCGAGCCCGGAGGCTTCCGGACGGGCATCTGGGGCGAGGTGGGTGAGACTGCGACGATCAGGGCCGGGTCGGCCTACGAGCGGGCCTACCGGCGGTCCTCGACCGGGCTGCGCCTGACCGAGCCGCTCATGGGGGATCCGGCCCGGGTGGCCGGGGTGGCGGGGCGGGCGCTGACCAGCCGATTCCCGTCGGAGCGCTACCTGGTGGGGCTCGACGCGGTGGCTCTGACCCTGGCCCGCCGCTACACGCCGACCGGGTTGCGCGACCGCGTCGCCCGCCTGGGCCTGGGCCTGTGACCGGCCGCCGGGCGGCCCGGCGGCTCCGGGAGCCCTGGTAGCGTCGGGGGCGCCGTGCGATCACCGCAGCACAGTTTGAGCGGCTCGCCCCCCGGGTACCTGGCATCGGTGTCCCCCTTCCAGCACCCGGCGCCGGCCTCCTGATGCCCGGACGGGTGGTCATCCTCACCGCCGGCATGGGGGCCGGCCACGACCAGGTGGCGCGGGAGTTGCAGCGGCGGCTGGCGGATCGGGACGTCGGCTGCGACGTGCTCGACGTGTGGGAACTCCTCCCGTTCGGCCTCGGCAACCTCATCACCGGCTTCTACAAGGCCGTGGTCCGCCACCTGCCATGGCTGTACGAGGGCATCTACGCCGTATGGCTGCGTCCCTCCGACCATCCGGGCCGGAGGGCCTCGCCGGTGATCCGGCTGGCCGGGCGGAGGCTCCGGAGATGGTCGGCCGTCCACCATCCCGATGCCGCCGTCTCCACCTTCCACCTCTGCTCGCAGGTGCTGGGCGACCTGCGCCGGCGGGGGCTGATGCCCATCCCCACGGCCTCCGTCGTGGTCGACTTCGCCACCCACGGGCTCTGGGTCGACCCGGACGTAGACCTCCACCTGTGCCTCCACCCTTCGCAGGCGGAGAGGGTGCGCGCGCTGGGGGCCCCGGCCGCGGAAGCGCCCGGACCGGTCGTCCAGCCACCGTTCGCCCATCCCCGCTGGAACCGCCGCGACGCCCGCCGGGCCCTCGGTCTGGCCGAGGGGGACCGGGCCGTGCTGATCGTCGCCGGCTCCTGGGGAGCCGGTCGCATCGAGCGGACCGCCCGGGCGGTGGCCGCCGACGGTCGGTTCCGGGTGATGGTCGTGACCGGCCACAACGAGGCCCTGCGGCGGCGTCTGGCGTCGGCCGGCTGCGGCGACGTCTTCGGCTGGGTGGAGGACATGGCCCGGCTCACCATCGCCGCCGACGCGGTCGTGGAGAACGCCGGTGGCCTGATGGCCATGGAGGCCATGGCGGTGGGAACCCCCGTGGTGAGCTTCGCCCCGATACCGGGCCACGGCCGGGAGAACGTGGCCCGCATGGACCAGGTCGGCGTGTCGCTCCACGCGCGCTCCGAGGAGGAGTTGCTGAAGGTGCTCGGCCGGGTCACCGAGGACGGTCCGGTCCGGTCCGGACTCACCGCCGCGGCGGCCGCCATGTTCCGGGCCGACATGGCCGACTCGGTGGCGGCCATGATCCGCCGCCCGGTGGCCGACCGGCGGCCACCCGACGCTCGGCCCCCCTCGTAGCCGGCGGAGAGCCGGATGAACCTGAGCTTCCTCCTGGCGGTGCTGGCGGCGGCATCCAACGCCGCCTCCAACATCCTCCAGCGCAAGGCCGACAAGGAGGAGCCTCCCGAGTTGGCCATGAAACCGCAGCTGATCCTCGATCTGCTGCACCGGCCGGTGTGGCTGGCCGGGTTCGGCACCGTCGTGGTGTCGTTCCTACTCGACGGGGCGGCTCTCAGCATGGGGCAGCTCGCAGCGGTCCAGCCGATACTGGTGCTCGAGCTACCCATGACGCTGATCGGCGGCACCTACGTGTTCGGGTCTCGCATGCACCGCCGGGAGTGGGGGGCGGTGGCGGTGATGACCGCCGGACTGGCCGGGCTGATCTTCTTCCTCAACCCCTCGCGACCCACCGTCCACCACGTCCCCGTGCTCGGCTGGCTCATCGGCGGCGGGGTTACCGGGGCGGCCGTGGCGGGGTGCATCATCGCCAGTTCGCGCGGCGGCCCGGCCCGGCGACCGGCCCTGCTCGGCCTGGCCGCCGGGATCTCGTTCGGCCTCACCGCGGCGTTCATGAAGAACGCCACGCGCGCCCTGACCCACGGACCGGCGGCGGTCTTCGGGGACTGGAGCACCTACGCCATGGCGGCCAGCGGGCTGACTGCCATGTTCCTGATGCAGAACGCCCTGCAGGCCGGACCGCTGTTCGCCGCGCAGCCGGGTATCACCCTGGCCGATCCCGGGGTCGCCATCCTGTGGGGGGTGCTGGTGTTCGGGGAACAGACCCGTCAGGGGCTGTGGCTGATCGGTGCTCTGGCGGCGGCCGCCGCCCTCGGGACCGGCACCGTCCTGCTCAGCCGTTCCCCTCTGCTGCAGGAGGTCGGCGGCGACAGCGACGAGCCGGCCCGACCCGAGGAGGTCGAAACGTGAGAAGCGAGACGTTCAGCATCCGCACCGGCTCCGGGCCGGCCGTCGTGGACATCACCCCCGACTGCCAGCGGTTCGTCACCACCGAGACGGACGGGCTTCTATCGGTCTTCGTACCGCACGCCACAGCCGGCGTGGCCCTGATCGAGACCGGAGCCGGCAGCGATTCAGATCTGCTCCGCCAGCTCGACGAGCTGCTGCCCTCCGATGACCGGTGGGAGCACCGGCACGGCAGTCGCGGTCACGGACGGGACCATGTCCTTCCGGCGTTGATCAGCCCCTCGATGACGGTACCGGTCCTGGGTGGCCGCCTCCAGCTCGGAATGTGGCAGTCGGTGTGCCTGGTCGACACGAACGGAGACAACCGGGACCGCCAGGTCCGGCTCAGCTTCCTACCGGCCTGACCGCAACGGGTTTTCAACGCCCCGCGGTCACCAGGCGGTGGCCGAGCACCCGCCCCGAATCGAGCTCCAGGATCCCGAAGGTCGGATACGGCTGCCGACGGCGCTGGGTAGGGGACCCGGGGTTGAACAGCAGCTGGCCGTCCACGCCGCGCTCGGCGAGCGGAACGTGGCTGTGGCCGAAGACCACCACCGGGCAGTCCGGGAACATCCGCTTCAGCCTGGTCGCCCGCCCCTGGCTTCGCCCGCTGTCGTGGACCAGGCCGATGCGGACCCCGGCCAGATCGGCCACCGCCGCGGGCGGGAGCTGCCCGGCCAGGGCATGGTCGTTGTTACCGAGCACGGCGTGCACCGGGGCGTAACGGCGCAGCCGGTCCAGCACCCCGGGCTCCACCACGTCGCCGGCGTGGAGGATGAAGTCGGCGCCGGCCAGATGATCGAGCAACGTCTCCGGGAGCCAACGGGCTGGCTTCCCCACCTGGCCCCGGTCCCTCAGGTGGGTGTCGCTGATGACCACGACCGTGGTAGGCGCCACGGCCCGACGCTACTCCCCGGCGCGACCCGACCGGCCACCACCGGAGGGACGGCGCCGCCGCCGGGCCGTGCGGGCGGAGGGGGCGGTCGGGCGGCTGGCGGCCGGAGCCGGCATGGAGGCCCGGCGGGCCAGACCAGAGATCCGGACCGGCACGGCCTTCTCGAGAGCCACGGCGGCGTCGTACTGGTCGTCCGTGACGAGGGCCACGACGGTGCCGGCAGCCCCCGCCCGGGCGGTCCGGCCCGAACGGTGGATGTAGTCCTTGGCATCAGCCGGCAGGTCGAAGTGGATGACCCCGTCGACGCCGTCGACGTGGATACCTCGGGCGGCCACATCGGTGGCCACCAGGGTGGCGATCCGCCCGGTCTTGAACTCCCGCAGCGTCCGCTCCCGCTGGCCCTGGGTCCGGCCACCGTGCAGCACCCCGGCGGAGACACCCCGGCCCTTCAGCTGGCGGGCCAGCCGGTCGGCGCCGTGCTTGGTTCGCACGAAGATGATCGACGACCCCAGGCCGCCCACCAGCTCGGCGCAGGCCGAAACCCGGTCGGCCCGGTCCACTTCGTGGAAGCGGTGCCGGGCGGTGGCCAGGGCGTCGACGGGGGGCTGGACCTCGTGTACCACCGGATCGTCCTGGTAGCGGCGCACGAGCACGTCCACCTCCCCGTCGAGGGTGGCGGAGAACAGCAGCGTCTGGCGACCCGGCGGGGTGGCGTCGAGGATGCGCCGGACAGCCGGCAGGAAGCCCATGTCGGCCATCCGGTCGGCCTCGTCGAGGACCACCGTCTCCACCTCGCCCAGGCGGATGTCACCCCGGGCCATCAGGTCCTCCAGTCGGCCCGGGCAGGCGACGGCCACGTCGGTGCCCCGCCGGAGGGCGTCCAGCTGGGCCCCGAAGCCGGTGCCTCCGTAGAAGGCGTGGACCCGCAGACCGCGCACCTCGAGCAGGAACGCCAGCTCCTCGGCGATCTGGGCGGCCAGCTCCCGGGTGGGGGCGAGCACCAGGGCCCGGGGCCGCTTCGGCGAGCTCTTCGACACCCGGGCGGCAACCGGCAGCGAGAAGGCCAGGGTCTTGCCCGAACCGGTGGGCGCCTTACCGCAGACGTCGCGGCCGGCCAGGGCGTCGGCGATGGTCCCGGCCTGGATCGCGAGTGGCTGACGGATCCCCCGCTCGGCCAACCGGGCGACCAGGGCGGCGGGCAGACCGAGCTCGGCGAAGGACGCGCCGGGGCGGCCGTCGAGGCCGGGTGACACTGATGACAACGGAAACTCCCTCTTCGTGGTCGCACACTGCAGACCCGGCGCGGAGCCCGCCCGATACCCAGTGGCTCGGACCCGGCCTGAGCCACTCTGATCCGACAGGGGCAATCTAGCCGAAGGCCCGCTCCCGCCGGGTGGGCCGGATCACGCCGCGTGCCACTGGTTGCCGCCCCGTCGCTTGGCCTCGTAGAGGGCCCGGTCGGCCTCGGCCAGCAGGCGGGTAGGGTCCACGGGCTGGCCGGGGGCGGCCACAGCCACCCCGGCGGAGATCGTGACCCGGCACCGGCCCTCGTCTCCGTCACCGCGGCGGCCGACGGCCCGGACGCAGCGCTCGGCGATGGCGTGGGCCTCTTCGGCACCGGCCACCCTGGCCACCACGATGAACTCGTCGCCGCCCATGCGGGCCACGTCGTCACCGGCGCGCACGGCGCTGCGGAGGCAGCCGGCCAGACTTCTCAGGGCCTCGTCACCGGCGACGTGACCGTAGCGGTCGTTGACCTGCTTCAACCCGTCGGCGTCGCAGATGATCACACCGACGGGGCCCGACATCACCAGCCGCTGGAGGGCGGATGTCAGCCTGCGGTCCCCTCCCCGGCGGTTGAGCAGGCCGGTCAGGGCGTCCTGCTCCGCCTCCCGGCGGTGCTGCTCGAGCTCCTGCTGGTCCCGGGTGAGGTCCTGGAAGGTGCACACCGTCCAGCCCGGACAGCCGGCGGCGTCGAGCCGGCGCAGCGCGGTCCGCGACCAGCCCTCCCCGCCGGCCGACCGGTACCGGTGCTCGACGACCACCGGGCGGCCCCCCGCCCGCTGAGCCTCGGCCGCCGCCCCGGCCAGTCGCCCGGCGTCCTCGCCCACCGCCAGGTCCTCGACCGCCAGGTTGCGCAGGCCGGCCAGATCCCGGCCCAGCAACGCCTCCAGCTCGGCGTTGGCGTCCACCAGACGCATCTCGGAGTCGAGCACCGCTATGGCCACCGGAGCGCTGTCGAAGACCGCCCGGTAGAGCGCTGCCGGTTCCATGACCCGCGTTACTACCCCGAAGCCCCGACCCTGTCCCGGCGGGGTGACCCGGAGGCGGAAAAGCCGGCAGGCGGGTCGGTCAGCGGGTCATGCCGGAAGTACCGCCTCGATGGCCGACACCAGCTCCTCGGCGTCAGGGGTGACACCGGGCCGGAACCGGCCCGCCACCCGGCCGTCCGGCGCGATCAGGAACTTCTCGAAGTTCCACTGCACGTCGCCGGCCTCCCCGGAGGCGTCCTCCACCGCGGTCAACTCGACGTAGAGGGGGTGCCGGTCCGGGCCGTTGACGTCGACCTTCTCCGTCATCGGGAACGTGACCCCGTAGGTGGTCGAGCAGAAGGTGGCGATCTCCTCGGCGGTCCCGGGCTCCTGACCGGCGAACTGGTTGCACGGGACGCCGAGCACGCTGAAACCCCGGTCCCGGTACCTCTCGTGCAACTCCTCCAGCCCGGCGTACTGGGGGGTGAGCCCGCAGCGGGACGCCACGTTGACCACCAGCGTGGCCCGGCCGGCGAACTGCGAGAGATCCATCGGCTGGCCGTCGAGGGCGGAGATCACGGTTTCGGTGAGGGGCATGCCGGCGCCAACCCCGGCGGTCGGGACCCTATTCCCCGGCCCAGGGAACCGGGGGCGGCCACCGGGGCGGTCCCCGATCGGGGCGGCCCGGTCGGGCAGGCTGTTGGCCATGCAGCCGAACGGACCGGACCAGCCGGCGTCGTCCCCGCCGCCCGGTCCCCAGAATCCGGGACCGTTGCTGCGCACGGCGGGCGACTACGCCTGGAGGCTGCTGGCCGTCGGCACCGTCGGCTACTTCCTGGTTCAGCTGCTGTCCAAGCTGGACTTGGTCGTCATCCCCTTCCTCGCCGCCATCCTGGTCACCGGTCTGCTCCAGCCGGTCGCCAACAGGCTGCGGCGCATGGGTATGAGCCGGGGACCGGCGACCCTGATCACCATGCTCGGGGCCATCTTCCTGCTGGGGGGGCTGATGACCGAGGTGGTGGTCCGGGCCACCCAGCAGGCCCCGCAGTTGGGCAACGAGATCAACCGCCTCCTGCCGCACGTACGGCACTGGCTGATCCACGGACCGCTGCAGATCAACGCCAAGACGGTGGACAACCTCAACAACACCGTCACCAACGACATCACCAAGAACAGCTCGAAGATCGCGTCGGCCGCGCTGTCGACGGGCAAGACCGTCCTGTCGTTCCTGACCGGGCTGCTCCTCGCCATCTTCTCGGTCATCTTCCTCGTCTACGACGGCGACCGGGTGTGAGATCGG
>JAKAXN010000569.1 GCA_021816565.1 Actinomycetes bacterium | reverse complement strand
TCCAGCTCCCAGACCCGCTCGGGGGCCTCCTTGGCGTGGAGCTCGGCCATGCGCCAGTGGTTGAGCAGCTTGCCGCCGCGCATGGTGTCGCGGAAGTGCACCTTCCAGTTGTCCTCGGGCCACAGATTGCCCATGGCGGCGGCGATGCCGCCTTCGGCCATGACCGTGTGGGCCTTGCCGAGGAGGCTCTTGCAGATCACCGCGGTGCGGGCCCCGGCGTCGTGGGCCGCGATGGCGGCCCGCAGGCCGGCCCCGCCGGCACCCACGATGATGACGTCGTATTGGTGGCGTTCGACTTCTGCCATCAGATCCACCTCCCGTGCCCGAGCCAGCCGGCGGCGGCCAGCCGGACGTACAAGTCGGTCAGAGCCACGAAGATCAGGCTGGCCCACGCCAGCTGCATGTGGCGGGCGTTCAGCTTGGTGACGACACCCCAGAACTTGAAGCGGATCGGGTGCTTCGAGAAATGCTTCAGCCGGCCGCCCACGATGTGGCGGCAGGAGTGGCACGACAGCGAGTACAGCCACAGAAGGGTGGCGTTGACCAGCAGCACGAAGCTGCCGAGGCCCACGTAGCCGCCACCGAAGGCCGCTGAGCGGGGGGTGACGAAGGCGTTGATGGCGTCGTAGGTGAGGATGGCGTTGAACACCAGGCCGGCGTAGAAGAAGTACCGGTGGATGTTCTGCATGATCAGCGGGAAGCGGGTCTCACCGCTGTAGCTCTTGTGCGGCTCGGCCACCGCGCAGGCCGGCGGGGAGAACCAGAACGCCCGGTAGTAGGCCCGCCGGTAGTAGTAGCAGGTCATCCGGAAGCCCAGCGGGAAGATCAGGATGATGATGGCCGGCGAGATGGCCCACCACGGGCCGAAGATGCCCACGTGGGGCACCCCGGCCGCGCCCATGACCTTCTGGTGGCTGTCGCCGCCGCAGACGGTGGCGACGCAGGGGGAATAGAACGGTGAGATGTAGGGCTTGACGTAGTAGAAGCCGTTGACGAACGCCGCGTACGTGGCGTAGACGATGAAAGACGACAGCACGGCGAACGAGATGGCCGGGGACAGCCACCACCGGTCGGTGCGGAGCGTGCGGGCCTTGATGGCGGCGCGCGGACCCGGTTTGATCTGGGGGGTCGGGGGAGGCGCAACGGGGGCAGCCAAGGGGTCTCCTTCTGGTCGGGTTACGCGGAAATTTAGGCGGTTATCAACCTAAGGCCCCTCGGTGCGGTAGGTAAAGAACCGGTTTCCTCTCGGACCGATAGGCGTAACCTATAGAGGTGCAGCTGCAGCAGCTCCGATACGTGGTCTGCGTGGCCGAGGAGGGCCGATTCACCCGGGCCGCGGCCCGTCTCCACGTGGCCCAGCCTTCGATCAGCTCGGCGGTGGCCGCCCTGGAGCAGGAGCTCGGCGCCCCTCTGTTCAACCGGGACCGCTCCGAGGTGACCCTGACCGGCGCCGGGGAGGTGTTCCTGCCCTGGGCCCGCCAGGTGCTGGCGGATTGCGAGGCCGGTGTGGCCGCGGTGCGCGACCTGCTCGGCCTGCGCCGGGGCCGCCTCCAGCTGGGGGCCACCCCCAGTCTGACCACCAACCTGCTCCCGCCGGTGCTGGCCGGCTTCCACGCTGTGCACCCGGGTCTCGAGCTGACCGTGCACGAGGCCGGGTCGCAGGATCTGGTGGATCGCCTGGAAAAAGGGGAGATGGATCTGGCTGTGGTCATCCTCCCGGTGAACCGCCCGTGGGTGGAGACGGTGGAGCTGATGGAGGAGGAGCTGGTCCTGGCCGTGAACCCGGACCACCCCCTGGCCGGCTGCCCGTCGATCCGGGTGGCCGAGCTCGAACGGGTGCCGCTGGTGATGTTCAAAGACGGCTACGACCTGCGCGAGGCCACCCTGATGGCCTGTCGGCAGGCCGGGTTCAGCCCGGTCATGGCCATGCAGGGGTTGGAGATGGACGGGGCCCTGGCCCTGGCCGCCGCCGGGGTGGCGGCGGCGGTGGTGCCCGAGTCGGTGGTGGCCGGCGCCCGGCCGCTACAGGCCGTCCGCTTCCGGGAACGGGCCCTGACCAGGACCATAGGGCTGGCGTCGCGCCGGGACCGCCCTTTCACCCCGGCCGCCGAGGCGTTCGTACGGGCGCTCAGCGGGCATCTCGGCCGACCGACCGGAGCGACCCCCGGTCGGTCGTGACCGCCGGGGGCCGCCCCCGACGTACCCTGCACGGCCGTGACCGGCTCGGTGCTCCATGCGGTGGCCGCCACCCACGCGTGGCTGGACCGGGTCCGCCCGGGTTGGTCGCCTCCCGACCCGGCCCTGCCGGGCGCCGGCCCCGACGGCTGCCCGGTCGGCCCGGCCGGGGTGTGCCCGCACGGGCTGGTGTCGTGGTGGCTGCTGGCCCGCAGCCTGGACCGGCCGGGCGGCGAGCCGCCGCTGCCACCGGAACGGGTGATCCCCCTGCCGCAACGCCTGGCCCCGGACCGGCCCGACTACGTGGCGGTGCTCGACGCCCACCACCGGGCCCTGATATCGGGCCGCCCCGGTTACCCGGATCCGGCCACCGGCCTGTTCGTGATGACCGCCCGGACCCTGTGGGAGCGGCGCAGCTGCTGCGGGAGCGGTTGCCGGCACTGCCCCTACACCGGCCGGCCCGGGCTGCCCCGTGGCTAGCCCGGTGGAGACGGTGTTCCGCCCGCCGTGGCCGGTGGATGTCCGCCTGACGCTGTCGGCCATGCGGATGGGCCGGTCCGACCCCTGCCACCGGGTGGCCGCCGACGGGGCCCTGTGGCGCACCGGCCTCATGGCCTCCGGACCGGTCGTCTACCGCCTGGCCAACGAGGGGGGACTCACCGCGGTGCGGGCGTCGGCGTGGGGCCCGGGGGCCGGGGAGCTGATGGAGGGTCTGCCCGACCTGCTCGGGGCCCGGGACCATCCCGAGGCCTTCCGGGCCGGCCATCCGCTGCTGCGGGCCGCCGAGCGCCGGCTGGC
>JAKAXN010000568.1 GCA_021816565.1 Actinomycetes bacterium | reverse complement strand
AGGCTCGGTGGAGGTCACGTCTGAACAGTTCTCCTTGCTGGCATCTGCCTACGATCCCCCTGTGTTCGACAGTAGTGGACGGTTTCCTTGACCGGCGAGTTCGCTGCCATCGAGGCCATCCGCTCCGTCCTGGCCGAACCCTCGGGTCCGGGCGAGGTCTGGATCGGCGACGACGCCGCGGTCATCGCCTGCGGTACCGGCGCGGCCGGCCCGGAGTGGCTGCTGCTGGCAGCTGACACGGTGGTGGCCGGCGTGCACGCCGACCTGACCGTCACCGGCCTCGACGACCTGGGCTGGAAGGCCGTGGCCGCCTCGGTCAGCGACATCGCCGCCATGGGCGGCGACGCCGGCCACGCGCTGGTCACCGTGGCCGGACCCCCCGGAACGCCGCTCGGACTCCTGTACGAAGGAGTGGCGGCGGCGGCCCGCTCGTTCGGGTGCCCGGTCGTCGGCGGGGATCTCACCAACGCCACGGACACCGTTGTAACCGTTGCCGTAACCGGACGCTGCTCCGGGGCGCCGGTGCTGCGCTCCGGGGCCCGGCCGGGCGATCTCATCTGGGTCACCGGTCCGCTCGGCGGCTCGGCCGCCGGGCTGCGGCTGCTGCGCTCCGCCGGTGGGCCGATGCCGGCCGGAGCGGCCGATGATCCCGGTTCGAGCGCGGTGCGGGCCCATGCCCGGCCGGTACCCCTGCTGGCGGCCGGGCGGGCGGCCCGGGCCTGCGGAGCGACGGCGATGATCGACGTGTCCGACGGGCTGGCCGCCGATCTGGGTCACATAGCCACCCAGTCGGGGGTCGGTTTCGCTCTCGACACGGTCCCGGTGCACCCGGCGGCGACCCTCGACGAGGCCCTCGGCGGTGGAGAGGACTTCGCCCTGGTGTTCTGCGCCCCGGAGTCGGCCGCCGTTGCTGAAACATTTGCCGAACTAGATACCCCGCTTCGGATCGGTAGATGCACTTCGCGTCCCGCAGAGCGGACCCTCGACGGCCGCCCCCTGCCCGTCGCCGGATGGGAGCACCGGTGGTGACCGGGCCGGCGGCGGGGGCCGCCCGGATGGTCGGATCGGGGGGGCCGGCGTGATCCCGGGCTGGCCGGTGGCGCTCACCGTGGCCGGGTCCGACTCGGGCGGCGGAGCGGGGATCGAGGCCGACCTCAAGACGTTCCAGGCCCACGGCGTGTGGGGCACGGCGGCGCTCACCGCGGTCACCGCCCAGAACCACCGGGGGGTGCTGGCCTCGGCCCTGATCGACCCGGCCATGGTCCGGGCCCAGATCGAGGCGGTGGCCGAGCTGGCGCCGGTGGGGGCGTGGAAGACCGGCATGCTGGGCGACGCCGCGGTGATCGAAGCGGTGGCCGCGGCTGCCGAGGAGCTGCCTCTCGGGCCTCTGGTGGTCGACCCGGTCCAGGCCGCGTCGCGGGGCGGCTCCCTGCTCGAGCCCGACGCCGTCCCCGTGCTGGCCGCCCGGCTCCTGCCGCGCTGCGCCGTGTTCACCCCCAACCTGCCCGAGGCGGAGGTGTTTCTCGGCCAGCCCATAACCAGCCGGCGCGACATGCCCGAAGCGGCCGCCGCCCTGGGCCGGCTCGGGCCGGCGTGCGTCTTTCTGAAAGGCGGCCACCTCGACGGCCCGGAGGCCCCCGACCTGGTGTGGACCCCCGACGGGGCGACCTGGCTGGAGGGGGTCCGCATCCCGGCGGCCCACAGCCACGGCACCGGCTGCACCCTCTCCGCCGCGGTGGCCGCCGGCCTGGCCCGGGGACTCCCGGTGATCGACGCCTGCCGCGCCGCGCGCGACTACGTCCGCACCGCCCTGGCGGCGCTCATCTACTGACCGGGGCCGGCCGGAGCCTCCGGTCGAGGTAGAGGACGAAAAAAGGTCCATTTGTGTTTTTTTTCAAGTCGGCGGGCGCCGACACCGACTTCTTTTGCATGCCGGTTTCACGACTCAGCTCATCCGGCCCTGGTGGCGGCCTGACAGGAAGCTCTACTGCCGAGGGATCCGTCCGCTCGGCGACGCTCTCGTCCTCGCCGGGACAGGGCCTGGCGGATCTTCTGGTGCTCGGCGCTCTGGCTTGCCAGACGCCGGTGGCGGTGCTCTCGGTTCCCCAGCCGGGCGGCGGCTGGAGCACCCTCTCCCAGGGCTTCGACCACCGCAACGGGCTCAACGACGGCCTCCTCTTCGAGGCCATCTCCGCCAACGTCGGACCGGTGGAACTGACCGACATGGTCACCACCCTGCCCAAGAGCCCCCTGGTGCAGGCCCCGCACGCCATGCGCTGGGCCTACGGGGTGGCCCTGCGGGACCAGAACGGCGCGGTCATGGGCGTGGTGGCGGTGATGGACCGCTGGCTGCGCCAGCTGACCAAGCGGGAGCAGAGGGCCATGACCGCCCTGGCCCGCCAGATGGCCGGGCAGCTGACCCAGCTACGCCGGCCGTCCGAGGCCCTCGAGGCCATGCCCACCCTGCGCCAGGTGCCGGCCAAGCCGGCCGTCACCGCCCCGGCCCGCAGCAACGGGCGGTCGTCGGGCGTGGCCGGGGAAGCGCCCCAGCTGCTGCGCAGCCACGAGGTGGCGACCATCTTCGATGTGACCGAGCGGACCGTGATCAACTGGGCCGCGGCGGGCAAGCTGCCCAGCCTGCGCACCATCGGCGGCCACCTGCGGTTCCGTCGCGACGACGTGATGCGCCTGCTCTCGGGCGCCGCCGACATCCAGGCCTGAGCTCCGGCTCCGGTATCGCCGCGACGGCGGGCCCTCCGGGGGCCGCCGCTCCGGCGCGTCCGGGAGTCGTTGGCGGGTGGGACCGGGTGCCCGGCCTATCCCGGGGCGGCCTGGCGGCCGCCGCCGGTCAGCGGGTGGCCTTGGTGACCTTGCCGGCCCGGATGCAGGAGGTGCAGACGTGGATCCGGCGGGGGCTGCCACCCACCATGGCCCGGATGCGCTGGATGTTGGGGTTCCAACGGCGCTTGGTCCGG
>JAKAXN010000567.1 GCA_021816565.1 Actinomycetes bacterium | reverse complement strand
GGCCAACGGGTGGAACGTGGTCCCGGTCAACGGCTCCTCGACGAACTACACCACCAGCCCCACCTTCACGGCCTCCCCGTACGGCAGCGCCTTCACGTGGGTGGAGATCTGGGTGCGTCACCAGGGCTACAACCGGGAGTACGTCTACTACCAGATGATCCCGGTGCAGTGATGGGGCGGCGATCAGGGCAGGGCCGCCCCGTCACTCCCGGCCCCGGCCCCCGGCGGGTCGCTACCCCGCCCCGCCGGGGGCCCTCCGCCGGGCTGCTCTTCACCGGGCTGCTGGCGGCCGGGCTGGCCACCGCTTCGGTTTCGGCCTGCGGGGCCGGGGCCGCAGGACGGGCCGGGACCGGGGCGCACCCTGTGCCGGCCGGTCCCGCCCCGGCCGTGACCGCCCCGGCGCCGACCGCGGCCCCCGCGGCATCGGGATCTTCCCCGGGCTCCCAGGTTCCCCCCGTTCCCACCCTTCCCCTCCGCCCGGTCACCCCGCCGGCGCCGGCGGCCCCGGTGCCGCCCCCCGCCCCGGTCAGCGCCGGTCCCCGGACCCCCACCGCGCCAGCCCCCAACGGGCAGGAAGGACAGTGATGCGCAACGGTTCATCCGGCGGAGCGCTCCGCAAGGCGGCCATGGTCAGCGCCGCCGCGGCGGCGATGGCGGCGGTCGCGGGCTTCTCCATGAGCTCGCCGACGTGGGCCAGCTCGGCCCCGCCGCCCAACAGCACCAGCACCACCACCGCCCCGGCCCCGCCCACCACCACGGGCACCGTGGCGGACCCGCCCACCACCACCTCGTCACCGCCGCCGCCGGCGGACACCACCACCACCGGGGCGCCGCCCCCGCCGACCAGCTCCACCACGGCGCCGGTGCCGCCCACCACCTCGACCACCCTCGGCCCCGGCCCGTCCACCACGACCACCACCGTGGCGGCCACCACGACCACCACGACCGGAGCCGGCCGGCCCGGAGGATCGCAGCCGCCACCCGGCCCGGCCCCCCGGGGTGACGGCCGGGGGTACTGGCTGCTCGGCGCCGACGGTGGGGTGTTCGCCTTCGGCGACGCCGGTTTCTACGGCTCCACCGGCTCCATCGCGTTGAACAAGCCGGTGGTGGCCATGATCCACACCCCCGACGAGCACGGCTACTGGCTGGTGGCCTCCGACGGTGGGGTGTTCGCCTTCGGTGACGCCGGTTTCTTCGGCTCGACCGGGGGCATGGTCCTGGACCGGCCGATCGTGGGGGCGGCCGCCACCCCTGACGGTGGGGGTTACTGGCTGGTGGCCTCCGACGGTGGGGTGTTCGCCTTCGGTGACGCCGGCTTCTTCGGCTCCACCGGTGCCATCGCGTTGAACAAGCCGGTTGTCGGCCTGACCGCCACCCCCGACGGTGGGGGCTACTGGCTGGTGGCCTCGGATGGGGGCATCTTCAGCTTCGGAGACGCCGGCTTCTTCGGCTCGACCGGGGGCATGGTCCTGGACCGGCCGATCGTGGGGGCGGCCGCCACCCCCGATGGTGGGGGCTACTGGCTGGTGGCCTCCGACGGTGGGGTGTTCGCCTTCGGTGACGCCGGCTTCTTCGGCTCCACCGGATCCATCCCGCTGGCCCGGCCGGTGGTGTCCATCCTGGCCGCCCCCGATGGTGGGGGCTACTGGCTCGTGGCATCGGACGGTGGGGTGTTCGCCTTCGGTGACGCCGGTTTCTTCGGCTCCACCGGATCCATCCCGCTGGCCCAGCCGGTGATCGGGGGCCTGGGCCACTAGCCCCCGCCCGGTCACCCCGGGTGGTGAGCCGGCGCCCGCAAGGGGCAGGTGCGCCGGCCCACCCGGGGTGCCGCCGCGCCGGCCCCGCCCGGGGCTCAGTCCCCGTCGGCCGCCTTGAGGGCGTCGCCCAGGCGCCGGTCCACGCTCCACGCCTCCGGCGGGAGGTGGTGCTCCCCGGCCCAGGCCACCGTGAAGGCGTCGCTGCCGGCCGAGCGCAGCAGGTCCGCCCCGATCCGGTCGTGGGTCAGGTACCGCCGCACCCGGGCCCGCACCGCCGGCTCCCGCCGGCCCCGGCCGGGCGGGGCGGTCAGCCGGTCCCGGCCCAGGCCGATGGCCGCCACCGTGACCGCCACCCGGGAGAAAGTGCCCAGCCCGGACTCCACCTTGCCCACATCGTGCAGCAGGGCCGATGCCATGACCTCCCGCCCGGGACCGGGCCCGCCGTCGGCCTCGAGCAGAGCCGCGGTGTCGCGGGCCACCCCGGCGGCGTGGCGGCGGTCCGGCCCCGACATGCGCCGCCACAGCTCCTGCTCGCCGGGCAGCAACCAGCCCTGCGCCCACGCCTCCTCCGCCGGGTCCGGCCCCCGCGGGTCGAGCGCCCCGAAGAACCGGGCGGCCAGGTGCTTGAACGACCCAAATCCCTCGTTCGCCACCCTCCGACGCTAACGCGCCCGGCGGGTGGGGACTCCCCGGCCCGCTTGGTACCCTGGCAAGCCGTGGCTCTGGTCGTGATGAAGTTCGGCGGTACGTCCGTCGGGGACGCCGAACGTATGCGGACGGTGGCCGATTACATCGCCCGCACGGTCCGGAGGGGCAACCAGGTGGTGGTGGCCGTCAGCGCCATGGGCAAGGAGACCGACGAGCTGCTCCACCTGGCCGCCCAGGTGTCGGACACCCACCCGGGCCGGGAGATGGACATGCTCATCACCGCCGGGGAGCGCAAGGCCATGGCCCTCCTGTGCATGGCCCTGCACGACATCGGGGTGCCGAGCGCCAGCTTCACCGGCAGCCAGGCCGGGATCATCACCGACACCGAGCACACCAAGGCCAAGATCGTCGATATCCGGGCCGACCGGGTACGCGCCGCGCTGGCCGAGGGGAAGGTGGCCGTGGTGGGCGGCGCCCAGGGGGTGTCCACCGACCGGGAGGTCACCTTCCTGGGCCGGGGTGGCACCGACACCACCGCGGTGGCCCTGGCGAGGGCCCTCGACGCCGACGCC
>JAKAXN010000566.1 GCA_021816565.1 Actinomycetes bacterium | reverse complement strand
TTCCGATCTATGTTCTGCCACTCGTCGAGCTCGGCGCCCTCCTCGCCGGCGGTGGCGGCCGGGCCCTCGACGCGCATGGCCAGGCCGGCCAGGCGCTTGATCATGGCCGTGCCCCGCAGCTTGGAGCCGGAGTCCTCCGGGCCGGGCGGGCGGCCGGCCTTGCGGGCCTCCTCGGAGCGCAGGCCGGTCATGCGGGTGACCTGGTAGTCGACCATGCGCCGGGCCCACTCGTCACGGGCCACCGAGTCGGCCGGGTCGATCATGGTGGCCAGGCGGCGGACCTGGTCCTCGCGCACCCCGAGGCCGCCGCCCAGCGCGCCGCGCTCGAAGGTGAGGCAGGTGAGGGCCACCCGCCAACCGTCGCCGGGCTCGCCGATGCGATCGGTGTCGGCGATCCACACCTCGTCCATGAACACCTCGTTGAAGTGGGCGTCCCGGTTCATCTGGACCAGGGGCTTGACGGTGACGCCGGGGGACTCCATGTCCAGCCCGAACGCCACGATGCCCTTGTGCTTGGGCAGGGAGGTGTCGAAGCGGGCCAGGAGCAGGCCCCACTTGGAGTAGTGGGCCCGCGACGTCCAGACCTTGGAGCCGCTGACCCGCCAGCCGTCGCCGTCGCGGACGGCCCGGGCCTTGAGCCCGGCCAGGTCGGAGCCGGCGTCGGGCTCGGAGAACATCTGGCACCAGATCTCCTCGCCACTGCGGATGGCCGGCAGCCAGCGGGCCTTCTGCTCGTCGGTGCCGTGCACGAGGATGGTGGGGCCGATCAGGTCCAGTCCCACCAGCCACGGGTACAGGTCCGGGGCCTCGAAGTCGGCCAGTGCCGAGCGGACCGCCCCCGCCTCCTCGTTGCCCAGCCCCATGCCCCCGTGCTCGACCGGCCAGGTCGGCACCGCGTAGCCGCCGGTGGTCAGCGTGGCCAGGTAGGCACGGCCGGCATCCAGGTCGTCGCTTCCGGCGCCCAGGACCCCGACCCGCGAACCGGGACGGCGCCGCTCCAGCAGCTGCTCCAGCTCGGCCACCGTCTTGTCCCGTCGGGCGGTCACCGCCTCTTCAGTCGTCACCCCTTCGAATCTACCGGTCCCGGTGCCGGCCGCCGCGGTGGCGGGCAGCAGCCCGGCCGGCACCACGAGGGCACCCCGCCGGCCGCCTCCAGCTCGGCCAGCAGGTCGACGACCATGGCCACGAACGCCGGGTGGGCGCCGGGGGTGGCGCTGCGGATGAGGCGGATGCCGCGCTCGCGCGCCGCTCCGGCGGCTGCGGTGTCCAGGTCGTAGACCACCTCCATGTGGTCCGACACGAACCCGATCGGGGCCACCACCACGGCCTCGGTGCCGTCCGGGAGGCCGGCTATGGCCTCCACCACGTCGGGGCCGAGCCAGGGCTGCGACGGTGAACCGGAGCGGCTCTGGTAAACCTGGCGCCACCGACGGGCGTCGACGCCGGCTCCGGCGGCCACCCGGGCCGCGGTGGCGGCCAGCTGGCTCTGGTAGTCGCAGGTGGCGGCCATCGACTCGGGGATGCTGTGGGCCGTCATGAGCACCGGGGCCCCGGGCCCGGCCTCGGCCACCGCCGCAGCCAGCCCCTCGGCGAGGGGCCCGTGGAAACCGGGGTGGCCGAAGAACGGCCGGAGCTTCACCAGCTCCGGAGCGCCCGGGCCGACCTCGGCCCGGGCCCGCTCCATGTCCTCGATGTACTGGCGGCACCCGCTGTAGGAGGAGTAGGCGGAAGTGGCGAACACCGCGGCCCGGCCGATCCCGTCATCACGCATGCGGGCCAGCGTGTCGGCCAGGAACGGGTGCCAGTTGCGGTTACCCCAGTACACCGGGCGGTCCAGGACCTCCTGCAGCGCGGTCAGCAACTCCCGGTTCTGGCCGTTGATCGGGCTGCGGCCACCGAAGAGCATGTAGTTGGCCGCCACCTGCTCCACCCGCTCGGGCGGTACCGGCCGGCCCCGCAGGACGTTGGCCAGGAAGGGGCGCACGTCGTCGGGACCGTCCGGCCCGCCGAAGGAGAGCAGCAGGAGGGCATCGAATTTCACCGCCCCAGCCTACGACCCGGGCCGCGAAACCGTTTGTGTCAGCTCCGCTGCCAGACCCCGCGGTTCTGGTAGCCCCAGTCGGCGCAGTCCTGGTAGGTCGGCTCCCAGATGTCGAGCCGGTCGCCCTTGATGGCGCCACCGGTGTCCTCGGCGATCCGCTCGCCGACGCCGGCGATCCAGATGTGCGTGCCGAGGGGGATCACCGAGGGATCGACGGCGACGGTCTGGGTGTTGGTGTAGGCCCCGCTGGCGGTGGTTCCGGCGTTGTCGTAACAGGTGACGCCGAAGACCCCCAGGTAGGTGCCGCCCGGGGTGGACGACGCCTGGACGGCCTGGGCCGGCGGGGGAGGCACGGGGGCGGTGGCCAGCCAGTAGCCGTGGCCGGAAGGCGTGGCCGCCATGCCGGCGACCTGGGTGCCGCTGGCCTCGGGGGAGGCGCTGCCCTGGAACTGGGCGTCCCCGAAGCTGAACACGCCGCCGTCGGCGGCGGCCAGCCAGTAGCCCTGGCCGCTGGGTGTGGGAGCAATACCCACCACGGGGGCGCTCAGGTGGTCGGCGCCGGCCGATCCGGCGAAGGTGGCGTCGCCGAAGGCGAACACGCCGCCGTCGGATGCGACGAGCCAGTAGCCGCCGCCGCCCGGGGTGCGGGCCATCCCGACGATGGGCTTGGAGAGCTGCTGGTCTCCGGTGGAGCCGAAGAAGCGGGCGTCGCCGAAGGCGAACACGCCGCCGTCGGATGCGACGAGCCAGTAGCCGCCGCCGTCGGGGGTGGAGGCGATGCCCACGATGGGCTTGGAGAGCTGCTGGCCGGCCGCCGAGCCGTGGAAGGCGGCGTCTCCGTAGGAGAACACGCCGCCGTCGGATGCGGCCAGCCAGTAGCCCTGGCCGCTGGCGGTGGGGGCCACGCCGACCAGGGGGCTGCTCGTGGAGGTGCCGGGGCCGCCCAGCGACGGGGCG
>JAKAXN010000081.1 GCA_021816565.1 Actinomycetes bacterium | reverse complement strand
CCGGCCGTAACTTGATGGGCATGACCTTCGAGCACTCCGCTGTCTTCGACCGCCCGGTCGACGAGGTATTCGCCTGGCACGGCCGGCCCGGGGCCATCCACCGGCTGATGCCGCCCTGGCAGCCGGTCAAGGTGGGCCGCGAGTCGGAGTCGCTCGAGTCGGGCACCGCGGTGCTGGCCATGCCCGGGGGCATCAAGTGGGTCGCCGCCCACCGACCCGACGGCTTCGAGCCGGGCCGGCGCTTCACCGACGAGCTCACCACCCCGGTGCTGTCGTCGCTGCTGCCGTGGCGCCACACCCACCGCTTCGAGGCCGAGGGCGCGGGCCGGACCCGCATCACCGACCGGGTCGACACCCGGGTCCCGGGTCGCCTGCTGCGGGAGATGTTCGCCTACCGGACGCGCCAGCTGACCGGCGACCTGGCGGCCCACAGCCGCTGGGGAGGCCGACCTATGACCGTGGCGGTCAGCGGCGCCAGCGGGCTGATCGGGTCGGCTCTCAGCGCCTTCCTGTCGACCGGCGGTCACCGGGTGGTACGGCTGGTGCGCTCCAACCCGACCGGCACCGACCGGCTGTGGCGCCCCGACGACCCCGACCCCGACCTGCTGGAGGGGGTCGACGCCCTCGTGCACCTGGCCGGGGCGTCCATCGCCGGGCGGTTCAGCGACGCCCACCGGGCGGCGGTGCGCGACAGCCGGGTGGGGCCGACCCGCCGCCTGGCGGAGCTGGCCGCCCGGTCGGGGCTGGCGGTGATGGTCAGCGCCTCCGCCATCGGCATCTACGGTGCCGACCGCGGCGACGAGGAGCTCACCGAGGACAGCCCCCGCGGCGACGGCTTCCTGGCCGACCTGGTCGCCGACTGGGAGGCCGACACGGCTCCGGCCCAGGCAGCCGGCGTGCGGGTGGCCCTGATCCGCACCGGGATCGTCCAGTCCCCCCGCGGCGGGTCCCTCCAACTCCTGCGCCCCCTGTTCGAGGTCGGCCTGGGTGGCCGCCTGGGCGACGGCCGCCAGTGGACCGCCTGGATCGGCATCGACGACATGCTCGACATCTACCTGCGGGCCCTGGTCGACCCGGCCGTCGAGGGACCGGTCAACGCCGTGGCCCCCGACCCGGTCCGCAACCGCGAGTACACCAGGACCCTGGCCCGGGTGCTGCGCCGGCCCGCGGTGGTGCCGGTGCCGGGCTTCGGCCCGGCCCTGCTGCTCGGCCGCCAGGGAGCCGAGGAGGTCGCCCTGGCCAGCCAACGGGTGGTCCCCACCCGCCTCCTGGCGTGGGGTCACGAGTTCCGCCACCCGGCCCTCGAACCGGCCCTGCGCCACCTCATGGGTCGCGCCGGGTCCTGACCGGCCGGCCCTGCGGGGCGCGTTAGCTTCTGGGGGTGCTGCCCCTACAGACGCCGGCGCTGCTGGTGGACGACTCGGTCCTCACCGCCAACCTGACGGCCATGGCCCGGGCCCTGCCCGCAGACCGCCTGCGGCCCCACGTGAAGGCCCACAAGTGCACCGGGCTGGCCCGCCGCCAGGTCGGGGCGGGCCACTCGAACTTCACCTGCGCCACCATCTCCGAGATGGAGGCCATGGCCCGGGCCGGCATGGGAGCGGACCTGCTGCTGGCCAACGAGGTGCTCGACGCGTCACGCCTGACCCCGCTGGTCGAGGCCGGAGCCCGGGTCACGGTTGCGGTCGACTCCCCCGAAACGGTGGAGGCGGCGGCGCGCGCCGGTGTGGCGGAGGTGCTCGTGGATGTCAACGTGGGCCTCCCCCGCTGTGGATGCGACCCCGGATCGGCCGGGCGCCTGGCCGACCTGTCCCGCCGGCGGGGCCTGACCGTCCGGGGGGTGATGGGCTACGAGGGCCACGCCGTGGGGCTGGGGGACCGCGAGGAGCGGCGCCGCCAGGTGGAGCAGTCCATGGCCCTGCTCGCCGCCGCGGCAGCCGACGTGGGGGGAGCGGTCATCTCGGCCGGCGGGACCGGCAGCTACGACCTCAACGAGGTGGCCACCGAGATCCAGGCCGGTTCGTACGCCCTGATGGACACCGCCTACGCCAAGCTGGGGCTGCCCTTCGGTCAGGCCCTCACCGTGCTGGCCACCGTGGTCTCGGTCAACCCGGCCGGGTGGGCGGTGGCCGACTGCGGGCTCAAGGCGCTCGGGATGGACCACGGCAACCCCCGGATCCCGGGGGCCACCGTGTGGTTCTGCTCCGACGAGCACATCACCTTCTCCCCCGACGAGGGCCGGCCCCTGCCTGCCCTCGGGGAGCAGATCGAGGTGGTGCCGGCACACGTCGACCCGACGGTCGCCTACCACGACCGGATGCACCTGGTCGACCCGGCCCGGACCGAGATCCTCGAGGTGTGGCCGGTGGACATGCGCGGCTGGTAGCCGGCCGCACGGGCCCCGGACCCGCCGCCGGGCGGCAGAGGTCCGCCGGTCAGGCGGCGGTGGCGCCGACCAGGTGGCGGATCACCTGGCGGGCGTCGGCCTTGCGCTCGAAGGGGCCCCAGTAGTTGGAGGTGCTGGCTCCCCGCCGGTAGCCGACGGCGTCGTTGAGGATGCGCCGGTAGTGCCGGGGTACCAGGGCCAGAGCCTCCTCGCCAGCCTGGGACTTGGACAGCACCCGGCCGGTCACCGCCCCCTCGGCCAGGCGGGCGGCCTCCAGCACCAGCGGCGCCACCCCCCGCCTCATCACCATCAGGCCGTTGGCCCCGGCCGCCAGCTCGTCCAGGCGCTGACGGCACCAGGAGCGGTACAGCGCGTCGTCGTAGGCCACGACCGGCCAGTCGGGTCCGCTGACGGCGATGGCCTCCTCCATCAACAGAGCCCGGGTCAGCGGGGTGTCCAGGCCGCGGCCCTGGCCGGCCGGCGACCCGTCGGCGATATCGTCCCATGTGGCGTACCACACGCCGGCGGGGCGACCCACCCTCTCGAGGGCCTTCTCGGCCCGCCGGAGCCCGGCCCGGGCCGGGTCGTCGAGCCCCGGCGCGGTCACGACCACCAGGTCGATGTTGCTCTGGCGTTCGCTGAAGTCGCCCAGGGCCGCACCGCCGACCAGGTACACCGCCTCCACCCCGGCGGGACCGGACCGCTTGGCGGCCCGCAGGTACTCCGAGAGCGGTTCTTCCACACCGGCGGGCAGCACACGACCAGTATGGGGGCAGATGGCAGGCTGGGCTACATGAAGCGGGAGAGATACGCGGTGGTGGGCGCCGGGATCGTGGGCCTGGCCACCGCCCGGGAGCTGGCCCGGCGCCGGCCCGGGGCCGAGATCACCGTGGTGGAGAAGGAGTCCGGCGTCGGCCGCCACCAGACGTCCCACAACAGCGGGGTGGTGCACGCCGGCCTCTACTACCCTCCCGGCTCCCTGAAGGCTCGTCTCTGCACCCGGGGCCGCGACATGCTCGGCGCCTTCTGCGACGAGCACGGCCTGGCCTTCGAGGAGTGCGGCAAGGTCGTGGTGGCCCGCCACGACGGAGAGCTGGCCGCCCTGGCGGACATAGAGGCCCGGGCCCGGGCCAACTCGGTCCCGGGGCTGCGCCGGCTGGACCGGGACGGCCTGGCCGAGGTCGAGCCCCACGCCTGCGGGGTGGCCGCTCTCCACTCGCCCCGTACCGCCATCGTGGACTTCGGCGCGATCGCCCGCACCATGGCCGCCGCCCCGGACTCGGGCTTCGACCTGCGCCTCGGCTTCGAGGTCCGCTCGGTGACCGCCCGGGGCCGGGAGGTGGTGCTCGGCGGGCCGCCCGGGACCGAGCCGCTGGCAGCTGACCGGGTGGTCCTCTGCGCCGGGCTGCACTCCGACCGGATGGCCCGGCTGGCCGGCGCCGGCCCCGGGCCCCGCATCGTCCCGTTCCGGGGGGAGTACTGGAGGCTGGTGCCGGGCCGCACCGGGCTGGTCCGGGGGCTCATCTACCCGGTGCCGGACCCCCGCTACCCGTTCCTCGGTGTGCACTTCACCCGGCGGGTGGACGGCGGGGTGGATCTGGGGCCCAACGCGGTACTGGCCCTGGCCCGGGAGGGCTACCGCCGGGGCCAGGTGGACCTGTCGTGGTTGGCCGGGGAGCTGCGCTCCTCAGCGTTCCTGCGGATGGCCCGGGCCAACTGGAGGGCCGGCGCCTACGAGATGGCCGGGTCCCTGTCGAAGCGGGTGTTCGTCCGGCGGGCCGCCACCATGGTGCCCGAGGTGGCTCCGGCCGACGTGGAGCGGGCCCCGGCCGGGGTGCGGGCCCAGGCGGTCGGCACCGACGGAGCCCTGCTCGACGACTTCCGCCTGGCCGAGGTCGGCCCGGGCGGCCGGGTGCTGGCTGTCATCAACGCCCCCTCCCCGGCGGCCACGTCGTGCCTGGCCATCGCCGAGCACATCTGCGACCGGCTCGACCCCGGACCGGCAGGATCGAACACCAGTTCGTAGACGGGGTAGGCTGGGAAGGTGACCGAGCCGGCAGAGGCAGCGCTCACGGCCCCCGCTCCGGCCCCCGTGCAGGGCAACCTGTTCGCCGGCGGGCCGCCCGGGGCCCGCAGCGACGCCACCTTCGAGCGCATCGACCTGGACGGCGGGGCATGGGTCGAGGTCGCCCGCAGCTGGTTCGGAGGGGCCGACGAGCTGGCCGAGCGGCTGATGGCCCGGGTGGACTGGCGCCACCACCAGCGGTGGATGTACGAGCGGCTGGTGGACGAGCCCCGTCTCAGCCGGTGGTACGGGGCCGACGAGCCCCTGCCCGAGGAGGCCCTGGCGCAGTTCCGGATGGCCGCCGGCCGCCGCTACGACGTCCGCTTCGGGGCCCTGGCGCTCAACTTCTACCGCTTCGGGAGCGACAGCGTGGCGTTCCACACCGACCGGGAGCTGCGCCACATCGACGACACGCTGGTGGTGATCCTCACGCTCGGAGCCACCCGTCCGTTCCTGCTCCGGCCGGTCGGCGGGGGACGGTCGATCGACCTGCGACCGGGCTCGGGGGACCTGATCGTCATGGGCGGCACCTGCCAGGAGACGTGGGAGCACGCCGTCCCCAAGGTGACGAGGGGCAGCGGGGCCCGCGTCAGCGCCTCCATCCGCTGGGCCCGCCGGGGCGGCTACGAACGCCAGTGGGCACCGGCTGACCGCCGCCCGGCCCCGGCCTGAGCGGCCCCGGCCGACCCGTCCGGTCCGGGGTTCAGCCGGAGGTGGGCGCTGCGCTGGGAGCGGTGGTGGTCGAGGTGGATCCCCCGGCCCCCGAGGCCGCCAGCTGGGCGGCCTGCTCGTCGTAGATGTAGGCCTGCTCGTTGTGGGCCTGGTACTGGCCCAGGTTCCCGGCCGCCAGGGCGGCCTGGCCGGCCTTGAGTTCCGACACCGCGCTGCTCAGCAGCGACTGGACCGTGGCCCCCGCCGGCGGGGCCGGGACCGGCCCGGTGGTCGGCGGGACGGTGGTGGTGGGCGCCGTGGTGGTCGGCGTGGTGGCGCCGGTGCCGGTGGAGCCGGTGCCGGTGGAGCCGGAGCCCAGGTTGGGGTTCACCAGCGGTCCGGCGTTGGCCGCCGCGGTGTTGCAGTAGGCCGTGAAGGGGGCCCCGATCTGGCACAGGGCCCCGTCGAGGGAGGCGTTCGAGCTGTGGTACGCCTGCCCGTTGTACACCACCACGACGTCACGCAGCTCCGGTATGTGGTTGGTCGACGACTCGACGTACACCGGCTCGACGTACAGCAGGGTGTTGTCGATGGGGACGATGTCCACCTCCCCCAGCTCCACCTGCGACGACTGCTGGTTGTAGAACGTCAGCTCTGCGGAGATCTGCGGGTTGGACCGGATGGCGTTGGAGATGAGCCCCGGCCCGTCCACGGTCTCACCCGGCGGCAGCGGGAAGACCCGCAGCTGGCCGTAGGTGCCCGGGTCCGACGAGGCAGTCATGAACGCCGTCAGGTTCTGACTGGACCCGGTGGCCGATATGGGCACGAACGGGGTGATCAGCACGAAGTTGACCTGAGGCTGGGCCGTGCCGGGCAGGTTGGCCAGGATGTACTGCGGCTGCAACCGGGGCACCTGCGGGGGCAGGATCTGCCCGTTGGCGCCTATGACGGTGGCGCCCAGCGGGCTGGTCGAGCTCAGCGGCCCGCTCCCCGGGTCCGGAGACACGGCCCACGCCTGGGCCTGGCTGTAGAAGTCGCTGGCGTTGGTGAGGTGGTAGCGCCCGTACATGTTGGTCTGCACCTGGAAGATGTTCTCCGGGTAGCGGAAGTGGGCCGTGATCCCCGGGTACAGCTTGTCGGCCTGGCTGACCGGCGTGAAGAGATCGGGGAAGGCCCGCTCGTACACCTTCAGGATGGGATCGCCGGTGCCCATGTCGAAGAAGTGCATCGAGCCGTTGTAGGCGCTGATCACCACCTTCACCGAGTTGCGCACATAGTTGAAGGTGGTGTTGAGCCCGCTGTTGGGCGGCAATCCGTCCAGGTTGGCGTTCTGGGAGTACGGATAGTTGTCGCTGACCGTGTAGGCGTCGATGATCCAGTAGACCTGCCCGTTGAGGATCACCGCGTACGGGTCGGAGTCGTACTTGAGGAACGGGGCCGCCTTCTTGACCCGCGAGACGATGTTGCGGATGTACATCACCCGGGACTTGGAGGTCACCTGGCCGGAGAGGACGAAGTTGGCGTCGCCGAAGCGCAGGGCGAACGCCGCCCGCCGGAGCAGGCTGCCGGCCGCCACCCCTCCGCTGCCGGAGTAGTGGGTGGTCACCTGCTGGCCGCCCGCCGTCTCGTAGTCGAGCTCGGGGGTCTTGGAGTTGGCGATGACGTACTTGTTGGTGTCAGGACCGTCGTCGTAGTAGATCTTCGAGCCGTGGGCTGACAGCTGGACCGGCTGCGGGCCGCTCGGCGGGAGCCCGGACAGGGTGAAGTTGGGGTTGCCGTTGGAGTCGACGCCCGCCTGGCTGATGGGGGCCAGCACCGCCCCGTAGCCGTGGGTGTACTGCAGGTGCTGGTTGACGAAACCCGACGGCACCGAGCTGTTGAGCTCCCGCACCGAGGCCACCGTGGCCGTCTCCTGGGGGGTGCCGCTGCCGTTGTTGAGGTAGTAGCGGTCGAGGTCCAGCTCGTTGAACGAGTAGTACGAGCGCAGGGCCTGGTACTTGTCGAAGGTGTTGAGCAGGTTGACCGCCGGATCGAGGAGCCGGACGTTGGCGATGGTCTGCTGGTTGACCGCCGCCTGGGGGGAGGTGCCCTGGATCTGGGAGGCGGCCAGCGTCGGCTGGTAGTTGTACTGCGAGTCGACCTGCACCTTGCTCAGCCCGTAGGCCGCCCGGGTGGCGTCGATGTTGCGCTGGATGTAGGGCGCCTCCCGGGTCAGCTCCGAGGGGTTGACCCGCAGCGCCTGGTACAGCGCCGGGTAGGCCGCCCCCACGAGAAGGCTGACCAGCCCCCACAGCACCACGCCCACCGCCGGGAGGATCCAGCCCCGCTGACGGATGTTGGCCAGGAACAGCGCCGCCGAGATGACGGCGATGAACATCAGCAGGAGCTTGGCCGGGGCGTCGGCGTGGACGCTGGTGGCGGTGGCGCCGTCGACCACGTGCGAGCGGGACAGGACCAGTGCCAGGCGGTCGAAGTAGTAGGCGACGGCCTTGATGATGGCCAGGGCGCCGAGCAGCACCGACAGATGGGCCTTGACCGCCGGGGCCACCCGCCGGGTGGCCGCCTGGGGGTTGATCCCGCCGTTGAGGTAGTGGAAGACGGCCGAGACGATCAGGACGACCACCACCGCCTCCAGGCTCCAGTCGATGAGGAACCGGATGAAGGGCAGCTGGAATACGTAGAAGCCGACGTCCTTGTGGAACTGCGGGTCGGTCCGCCCGAAGCTCAGGTGGTAGCGGAACAGGTCCCAGTTGTTCCACTGGGAGTTGGCGCTGATACCGCCCAGCAGCCCGAACACCAGGCTGACCAGCAGGCGGATGCGCAGCGCCCGGGTGAAGGCGAAGTCGCGGTAGCGCACGACCAGGTCGTTGGCGGTGCTCAGATCGATCTCGGCCGGGGCCAGGCGGTCGACGATCGTCAGGTTGCCGAGCAGCACGGCGAAGAAGATGACGGAGAACACCACCGCCAGCAGGACCCTGGTGACCAGCACGCCCCGGAACACCGAGGTGAAGCCCACGGACTGGAACCACAGGTAGTCGGTCCAGAAGGTGGCCAGCCCCCGCAGGGAGGCGATGACCACGATCAGGACCACCACCCCGATGATCAGCGCCAAGCGGGACCGGCGGGACCCGCGCGGCATTCGACGAGGGAGATCCTGGGGGGTACGCATCCGGGCCGAGAGCCTACCGGCGGGGGTAACAGAAAAGGTAAGCGGCCCGGGACCGCCCCACCGCTCCGGCGGCCACTACTCGGCGGGGGGCCCGGGGACGAGCAGGCATCGGCATCCGCTGTGGGCCGGGGGGTGGTGCTGGCCGGTGGGGAACGGCTCCCCCTTGGGCAGGACCCCGGCCAGGGCGTCGTCGTCGCAGTCGGGACACGGACCGTCGGTGTCCTCCACTATCCAGCGCAGCATGGTCCCCTCGGGAACGGCCTGCCAGCTGCCCCGGGAGAAGGCCGCAGAGAGCACATCGCCCGACAGCCGCTCGATCCTCTGGGTCTTCCACTCCCGGTAGGCGGCGCCGAGCGCCTCCACCAGCACGGCCTGGTCGTCGCCGGCGTTGCGGGCGATGGCCTGCTCGAGGCGGCGCCGCAGCGGGTCCACGATGCCCTGACCGGTCTCGGCCGCCAGGTCGTCGATCTGGGGTTCCCCGCCGGGGGCGGACCCCTCGGCGTCGAGCTCCGACAGGGCGAACGCCGCTCCGGCGGAGGCGGCCTGGGCCAGCAGCGGCCGGGCCGCGGAGCTGTAACGGGCCGTCTGGGCATCCGGGTCGGGCAGCAGCCGCTCCGCGGTGGGATCGCCCCGCAGGTTGCGCAGCCGGTCGAGCACGTCGTTCTGCTCGTCCTGCAGGGCCCGCTTCAGCCGGCGGGTGAGGGTGACCTCCAGGTCCACCACCGCCGACTCCCGCTTCTGCAGCAGCGCCTCGTCGGCGTCGGACAGCTGCTCGCCGCCCTCCTCGTCGTCTTCCTGGGGCTCCTCCCCCTCCCCGGGGGTCCGGCCCTCCCCGGCGCCGGCCGTGGCCTCGTGGTCGGGTTCGGGGCCCCCGTCGGGACGGGTGGCGCGGATGCGGGCGAACAGCTCGTCCACCGCGCTGCCCGGCGCCGGCTCCCCGACCGGCGGTTCGGGCTCTGCCGGCTGTCCAGGCTGCACGGCCTCCTCCGGCCCGGCCGCCGCCTCCCCCTCCGCTCCGGGCTGGGCGCCCGCCTCCTGCTCTGCGGCGACCTCCTCCTCTGCGGCGACCTCGGGCTGCTCCGCCTCGGGCTGCTCCGCTTCGGGCTGCTCCGCCTCGGGCTCCTGGTTCGGCTGCGGCTGTTCCGGCTCCGGCTGAGGCTGTTCCGGCTCCGGCTGGGCCGCCTCCTCCACGGCCGGCTCGGGCTGGGCCGCCGCCTCGGGGGCGGCATCCTCCTCGACGGCCCCGTCGGGCTCCGGCTCCTCCGCGGCCGCCTCAGTTGCGGGCTCCGGCTCGTCCGCGGCCGCCTCAGTTGCGTGCTCCGCCTCCTCGGCGACGGGCTCCGGCTCCCGATGGTCGGCCTCGGGCTGGCCGGTTGCGGGCCTGGCGGCCGCCGGCTGGGAACCGGCGGGCCCGTCGAGGTCGATGTCGTCGGGGGATTCGCTGTAGCGGCGGCCCACCTCGTCGGCCGCGGCCCGGGCCTCGGCGTCGGCCCGGCTGAGCTCGGCCGACGCCTCCTCCAGGGTGCGCCGCACCACGGCGTAGCTCTCGATGAGCCGCTCCCGGCCGGCCCGCAGCTGCTCTATCTGCACCGTGGCGATGCGCCGGCGCCGCGACAGATCCTCCAGGATCCGGTCGCGGGTGCTGGTGGCCCCCTCGATGGTCAGCTGGCGGTCCTTCTCGGCGGCGGCGCGGATGGCCTCGGCCTCCACCCGCACCCGCTCGAGGGTCTCCGCCGCCTCGGAGCGGGCACCCGACATCAGCCGGGCGGCGGCGTCCTCGGCGCTGGCGGCGGTGCGCGAGGCGGCGTCCTCGGCGGCGGTGCGCAGATGGTCGGCCTCGGTGCGGGCCTCCTCGAGCATCCGCTGCGACTCGGAGCGGGCCTCGGTGAGCAGCTTCTCCGATTCGGCGGCGGCGTCGGAGCGCTGCTTGTCCCCTTCGGTGCGGGCCTCCGACAGGAGGGCTTCGGACTGCGACCGGGCGCTCGACAGCAGCTCCTCGGACTCGCGCCGGGCGTCGCCGAGCAGGCGCTCCGACTCCTCCGTGGCCTTGGCCCGCATGTCCGCGGCCGCGGCCCGGGCCGACCGCAGGATGGACGCCGTCTCCTCCCCCACCGCGGTCATCAGCGTGTCCTCGTCCAGGACCGGCGGTCGGGCCGCCCGCTCCTCGGCGGAGTGCCAGGCCGACTCCAGCTGCTCGGCCCGCTCCCGCCAGGCCCGCACCTCGGTGGCGACGCGGCTGAGGAACGAACGCACCTCGGCGGGATCGAATCCCCGGAAAGCGGTGGTGAAAGACTGGGCCTGGATTAGTTCCGGCGTCAGAGATGCGTCAGGTCCCATGGTCTCAGACTACGAGGCGCCACCTGGCCCGGTGGGTGATCCGCCCGGCGCGGGGCGGCCCCGCCCCGGATCGCCCGGAGCGGCAGCCTCCGGTTCCTTCCCGTTACGCCGGGGCCGGCCCGATGCGGGCTTTGCGACCTCGGGCCAGGCCGGCAGCTCGATGACGAAGGTGGTGCCCCGCCCCGGCGCGGACCGGCCCCTGATGGTGCCGCCGTGGCCCTCCACCACCCGGCGCACCACGGCCAGGCCGAGGCCGAGACCACCGAAGCGGCGGGTGTCGGAGTTGTCCGCCTGCACGAAGTCCCCGAAGATCACCTGGTACTGCTGGGCGGTCATGCCCATCCCCTGGTCGCTCACCGCGATCTCCACGCAGCCGGCCCGCTCGGCGACCCGGACGGCGATGCGGCCGCCCTCGGGGGAGAACTTCACGGCGTTGTCGATCAGCTCGTCGACGGCCAGGCTGAGCCAGCGCCGGTCGGCCGACACCGTGGTTTCCGAGCGGGCCATCCTCCGGCCGATGGTCAGGTTGGCCGGCAGGCGCTCGGCCCACGACGAGGCGATCCCGTTGACCAGGGCCCGGGCGTCGAGCGGCTCGGGCCGCAGCACCAGCCGGCCGGCCCCGTCGGAGGCGAAGAACTCCAGCATCTCCACGATTCGCAGCAGGCGGCGGGCGCTGTGGAGGATCTCCTCGTGCCAGGACCGGGCCCGCTCGGGCGGCACGTCGCGCCGCAGAAGGATGTCCGCGTAGCCCATGATCCCGGTGAGGGGGGTGCGCAGCTCGTGACCGACCCGGGACAGGAACTCGGTCTTCATCTGCTCCACCTCGTGCTCGCGCCGCATGTCGCGGAACACCAGCACCGTCCCGGCCGGCGCCCCGCCCGGATCGCGCAGGGCGCCGCTCGACACGGCCACCGGCACGTCACCCGCCGGGCCGACCACCTGGCCGAGCATGGCCTGGTCGCGGGCGCCGGCGCGGAACATCCGGGGCCCGACCGGGCGCCCCTCCTCGTCGCGCAGCCGCACCACCTGCTCGACGGGGGCGCCCAGGGCCCGGTGGGCGTCGACGCCGGTGAGGTCGGCCGCAGCCCGGTTGAAGTCGGTCACCCGGCCCTCGAGGTCCACCGCCACCAGGGCGTCGGTCATGCCCCCGACCACGGCCTCCAGCCGGTTGCGCAACCGGGCCTCGTCCTCGGCTGCGGCCAGAAGGGCCGCCGACTGGGCCGACACCGAGTCCAGCATGGAGTCGAACGCCGAGCCCACCGACGCCACCTCGTCGTCGCCGGGCACCGCGGCGCGCACCGCCGTCTCACCGGCCTGCACGGCGGCCGCGGTGCCGGTGAGGCGCCGCAGGCGGGCGGTGATCCGGTCCCCGGTGAACACGGCCAGCCCCAGGGCGATCACGGTGCCGCCGAAGGCGACCAGGAACAGCGTCCGGAACAGCTGCTCGCGGGTCGAGACCACGGCGGTGGCCGGGGAGGTCACGACCACATACAGAGGGGTCTCCCCCTTGAGCGAGAGCGCCGGCACCGCGGCCACGCTCACGAAGCGGTCCCCGCTGACCTGCGGCAGGATCACGCCGACCGGCGGGATCCTCGCCCCGGCCATCACGGCCAGCGCCGTGGGCGCCGAGAGCTGGTCGGCGCCGATCACCTGGCCGTCGGCCACCAGCGCCAGGTGGACGGCCTGAGCCGGGTCGAGGGATCGGGTCAGCATCGACCCCGTCAGCAGCCGGCTGACCACCACCACGCCCAGCAGAGACCGGCCCGAGCACTCGGGTGAGGACGCCTCCAGGGACGCCGCCGCAGCGAACAGGAACAGCCCCTGACGGCCCGAGGCGGGCTGAGCGCAGGACACGTCCAACACCGGATCCTTGGAGCCAGGCGGGGTCCTGGTACCGAAAGGCGACCCGTTCGGGCTCAGGAAGGACCTGCCCGACGGCTCGTAGTAACTGATGGAACCGTAGGAATCGTTACCGGTGGACCGGGCGAAGACACTCATCCGCTGGATGATCTGAACAGAGGCAGCCAGCTGCTGGGCCTCGGTGCCGTTGGCGTAGTCGGCGAGAGCGCTGCGGTTGGCGAATGGGTACGAAGCCAGGTCCGTCTGCACGACCTGGGCGGCGAAGGCCAGGGGGGCGGTGTCGCCGAGGGCCGCCACCTCCGCCTTCGACTGGGCCAGCAACCGGCTGAGCTCCTCGTTCTGCGCCGAGGAAGAGATGACCTGCGACAGCGCCAGGGCCAGGACCACGACCACGAGCAGGAGGGTGGCGGCCCCACTGCTGGCCACACGCACGGCGATGGACCGCTGGGCCACCCGCAGCAGGGCGGCCGCGACCAGCACCGAGCCGCCCACCAGCAGGCCGTCGATCAGGTACCCGGGGGCCCTGGCCATCTCGGCCGCCCCGGCCACCAGCCACGACAGGAAACCGAAGCGCAGGAGCAGGCCGCCGATGGGCGTCCGGCCGGCCCTGGGACCGCCCGGGTAGGGGAAGATGAGGAGGACGGCGGCGGCGGCGGCCACCCGGCCGAGGCCCACCCAGACCACCGGGTGACCCGAGACCAGGAGCGAGCCGTGGACGAAGCTGGCCGCCCCCAGGACCACCAGGGCCACGGCCGCCAGGAGGGTGGATCCCGGCGGTCGGCGGGCCGCCGAAGGGCGGGGCGAGGCGTGGCCGCTGCTGCTCTCCGGGGGGCGCAGGACGAGCAGGGCCAGCGCCGCGGCGGTCACCACCAGGGTGATGAACTCGGCGGCGAACTGCACCTGGGCGGCGGTCAGCGACACTGTCGGCCTACCCGGCCCCGGAAGCGGGTGTGGAGGCGGAGGCGGGAGCAGGAGCGGAGGGTGCCGGGATGTGGCCGCCGATGGCCTTCAGATCGGCCAGGGCCTGGCTCAGGGTGGAGACCGCCTCGACCTTCATGGACTTGGCCTCGCTCCGGGCGGCGGCCAGCTCCTGGGGTGGCACCAGGAACAGCTGGGCCCCGGCCCGGCGCACCGCCACGGTCTTCTGGGCCACCCCGCCGACGTCGCCCACGTTGCCCTGCAGGTCGATGGTGCCCGTCGCCGCCACCCGGTGACCGCCGGTGAGCTGACCGTTGCTGAGAGCGTCGAGGATGCCGAGCGTGAGGGCCAGGCCGGCCGAGGGGCCTCCGATCTGGCCGACCTGGATGTCGACCGGGAAGGGGTAGGTGTAGCTGGCCCGGGTCTCGGTGACCACACCCAGGAACGCCTGGTCGGGTCGGGCCGGCTGCCCGCTCTCGGCCGGCGTGCCGGCCAGCTCGGCCCGCAGCTGCACGGTCGTGGCCTTGCCGTTCGGACCCTGCCGGCTGGCGGTGATCGACACCGTCTGGCCCGGCGCCGCCGAATGGATGGCCGCCACCAGGTCGTTGGCCGTGTGGATCGGCCGGCCGTTGACGGCGGTCACCAGATCGTTGCAGTGGATGCCGGCGGCGGCCGCCGGCGTGCCCGGGCCGACCTGGTCGACCTGGGCCCCCTCGTCGTTCTCCCCCACCTTGTAACCGAGGTGGCGCAGGGCGACGACGGCCGCCGAGGAGGTGGCGTCGGTCATCTGCTGGGTGTCCTGGCAGCCGAGCTGCGACGGCGGGGTGTTGCCCAGGATCTCCCCCTTGGGGACCAGCACCGTCCCGTTCCTGATCT
>JAKAXN010000565.1 GCA_021816565.1 Actinomycetes bacterium | reverse complement strand
GAGGGTGGAGAAGCGGTCGGCCAGCGAGAGGGTGGGCCGGGGGCTGCCGCCGGCACCCGGGACCCGGCCGGCCTGCTGGATCGAGGTGGCCTGGCGTTCGCCCCGCTGCTGGTCAGCGGTCGCTCCCGGCCAGCCCAGCACCGCCCCGATGCGACCGATCTGGTAGCGGCTGGTCGCCTCCTCCCACGCTGCTCCCTGGTCGGCGGCCACCCGGATCGAGCGCTCGAGCAGTCGCCGGGCCCGACGCAGCCGTCCCCGGCGGGCCTCCAGCAGGGCCTGCTCACGCAGGGCATGGGGCAGGTTGTTGCGGTAGCGGCGGGACAGGCGGAGGGCCCTCCGGGCCGTGCGGCGGGCCTTCCGGCCCAGGCGTCGGGTGTCGGGGTCGCCGGGGGGAAGCCCTTCGAGCTGGCGGCGCTGGGCGGTCGCCCACCACGGCAGCACCGGAGCCACGTACTCCTGGCGCAGACCGGCCCGGCGGACCTCGGTCCAGGCCTCTTCGAGGACCGCGGCGGCCTCGGCGCTGCGCTCGTCGTGGAGCAGGCGCAGGGCCCGGGCCAGGCGGATCTCGCTGGCCGCGTGCTGGTCCTCGTTGTGCCAGGACGATGCCTGCTCGATGGCCGCGTCGTCGGGGGCCGATCCCGACGAGGCCCGAGCCATGATCGACAGCGATATGGCCGCCGAGGTCTGGTCGCCGATGCGCTCGGCGCTCTGGTAGGTCTCGGCTGCGACGGCGGCGGCCCGGTCCCATTCCCCCCTCCGGTAGTGGGCCAGGGCCAGGTTCCACAGGGCCGTGTGCATCTCCCAACGGTCCCCGGTCAGTTTGAGGATCCGCACGGCCTCCTCGAAGGCGTCGATGGACTCGCTGTAGCGGGATGCGGCGTAGAGGGCGACCCCGTAGAAGTTGAGGGACTGGCCCTCACCCCAGGTGTCGCCCAGCTCCCGGCGCAACTTAAGGGACCGCCCGGCGTAGTCGATTCCCCGGGAGTACCAGGGGACGGTCGTCATCACCGGGGCGTGCTCGGAGTAGGCCTGGGCCAGGACCGCGGTGGGGCCGAACCGCTCGGCCAGATTCATCTCCCGCAGGTGGACCCACAGGCAGCGCAACCGGCCGTGGCGGAACCAGTACACGTACGTGAGGCGGCTGTAGAAGCGCACCTTCAGCTGGTTGCGCCGGTCGGGATGCACCCGCCGGACCAGCCGCCCGCCGGTGGCGGTGTGCCAGGCCTGCACTGCGATCTCCCAGACGAGGGCCAGCGCCACGAGGGCCAGACGGCGCGGTACGGTACCGCCCAGCCGGCGGATCGCCGTTTCGAGCTGCTCGCAGGCGGTCACCTGGTCGCCGCGGCGGAACGCCACCTCCCCGAGTTTGCCCAGCTCGGCCGCCTCGTCCACCGGGTCCGAGGTCAGGCCGGCCGCCTCCTCCAGGTACTCCTGGGCCTCCCTGTAGCGGCCTGACAGGGCCGCCACCTCCCCCAGACCGTCGGCGACCAGGAAGCGGGAACGGGTGTCGGGCGCCCCCCGCCGGGCGATCAGGTAGTAGGCCTCGGCGTCTTCCAGGGCGTGGCGTTCCCGGGCCGACTCGGCGGCCCGCATGGCATAGGGGAAGGCCTCATCCGAGCGGCCGGCCATGTCGAGGTGGTAGGCGATCTGGTAGGGCGCGTCGTCCGGCTCCGAGAGGAAGTGGTTGGCGGCGCGCCGGTGCAGGTCGGCCCGCTCGTCGTCGGACAGGCCTGCGAGCACCGTCTCGCGCAGCATGTCGTGGGCGAAGTGCAGGCGGCTGGTGGACTCGTCCATCCACAGGATCCGCCGGCGCCGCCCCTCGTCGATGGCCGGGATGGCCTCGGAAGGGGTGAGACCGCTGAGCCTCACGACCGGCTCGACGTCAGCGGAGCGGCCCACCACGGCGGTGGCGGCCAGCAACCGGCGGGCGGCGGGGGAGAGGGCCTCCAGCCGCTCGACCAGGAGCAGCGCCGCCCGCCGGGATGTCTGGACCTCCCTCACGAAGCGGTCCTCGACCCGCCAGCCCTTTTCCGTGCGGGTCAGGATGCCGGTCTCGATCATCCCCCGCAGCGCGGCCTGGGCCATGAACGCGTTGCCGCCCGCCGCCCTGATCACCGCGGTCACGGCCTGCTCGGGGACGGCCCCGGCCATCGACTCGACCAGATCCCGGACGTTGGCTTCGGACAGCGCACCGAGGGACAGGCTGCGGCTGGTCTCCACGGAGCGCAGCGGGCTGGTCAGAGGCACCTCGTCGGAGCGGAACGCCACCACCACCGTCGTCCACCTGCGCCGCTCTCCCGCCGCCCAGTGGCCCACGACCCGGGCGGTCAGGGTCTCGGACCACTGGCAGTCGTCGAGCACCACGAGCGCCGGTCGGTGCTCGGAGCCGGCCGCATCGAGCACGGCGGCCAGGGCCTCGACGGCCCGGGCCTGGCCGTGCTCCTCCGGGAGGACGGGCGCCTCGGAGCGGCTGCCGGGGGGAGCCATCCGGGCCAGAGCCGGCGCGGCCACCGCCACCGCCTCTCCCCGGGCCGCCATCTCCTCCCGCAGGCGTCCGGCCAGAGCCGGGTCGGTGTCGGCGGCGGCGGCCAGGTCGGCGGCGACCCGCTCGAATATCTGGAACGGTCGGGAGGCCGTCCGGTACTCGCCCTGGCCCCGCAGGACCAGCATCCCGGCGGCGCTGGCCTGGCGGATCAGCTCCTCCAGCAGCCGGCTCTTGCCGCCGCCGGATTCGCCCTCCACGCTCACCGCCGCGCCATGGCCCCGGCGGGCCGCCCCGATCTCGGTCTCCAGCGCCGCCAGCTCGGCCCGCCGCCCCACGAAGTCCGGCTCGGTGAGGCTGGAGCGGCGGTCGTGCCGGCCGATGATGACCGGGGGATCGGCCACTCCGGCGGCCCGGCCCACCACGATCTCCTCCACGTCGGCCAGGGCCGCCTCGGCCTCCTGGTACCGGCGGCTCGGGTCGATCTCCACCAGCCGGTTGATCACCGCCAGCAGGGACCGGGGCAGGGACG
>JAKAXN010000080.1 GCA_021816565.1 Actinomycetes bacterium | reverse complement strand
GGCCAGGACGTGCCCCTGTCATGAACGACCCAGTCACCACCAAGGAGGCCTCCATGAGCCAGACCCGCCCCGGGCCGGCCGCCCCGCCGTCCAGCCCCACCGGCGTCGAGCTGCCGGGGGCCCGCCGTCACGAAGGGCTGTCCAACTTCCCCCCGGTGGAGAACTGGGACCACCACGTCGAGCACGACGCCCGGGCCCACCCCCGCAAGGTGCCGCACGAGTACATGCTGGTGCCGACCACCTGCTTCAACTGCGAGTCGGGCTGTGGGCTGCTGGCCTATGTGGACAAGTCGGACCTGTCCATCCGCAAGCTGGAGGGCAACCCGGCCCACCCCGGTTCGCGGGGGCGCAACTGCGCCAAGGGGCCGGCCACCGTCAACCAGCTCGACGACCCCGAGCGGATCCTGCACCCGTTGCGCCGGGTGGGGGAGCGGGGCAGTGGCGAGTGGGAGCAGGTCAGCTGGGACGAGGCCCTCGACGACATCGCCGGGCGGATCCGCCGGGCCATCAGCGAGGGCCGCCACGAGGAGGTCATGTACCACGTGGGCCGTCCCGGCGAGGACGGCTTCGCCGAGCGGTTCCTCCAGGCGTGGGGGGTGGACGGCCACAACAGCCACACCAATGTGTGCTCGTCGGGCGCCCGCTTCGGCATGACCCTGTGGACCGGCTACGACCGGCCCAGCCCCGACCACGCCAACGCCAAGGTCATCCTGCTGCTGTCGAGCCACCTGGAGACCGGCCACTACTTCAACCCCCACGCCCAGCGGATCATGGAGGGCAAGCTGGACGGGGCCAAGCTGGTGGTCATCGACCCCCGCCTGTCGAACACCGCGGCCCACTCCGATCTGTGGATGTCCCCGTGGCCGGGGTCGGAGGCGGCGATCCTGCTGGCGGTGGCGTCGTACCTGCTGCGCACCCGCCAGATAGACGCGGATTACATGCGGCGCTGGTTCAACTGGCCCGAGTACATGGCCAACGTCCATCCCGACGCCCCCGCCGACGACTTCGAGGTGTTCCTCGACCGTCTGGAAGCCGACTACGCCGAGTTCACCTTCGACTTCGCCGCCGAGGAGGCCCAGATCGACGTCAGGCAGTTGGAGGAGCTGGCCCGTCTGGTGGCCGGCTGCGATCACCGGCTGTCGGCGCACGTGTGGCGCTCGGCCTGCGCCGGCAACCTGGGGGGCTGGCAGGTCGCCCGGGCCATGTGGTTCCTCCTGGCCCTGACCGGCAGCATCGGCACCGTGGGCGGTACCAGCCCCAACGGGTGGGACAAGTTCATCCCCAAGGGGCCGAACATGCCCGAGGGTCACGACCACTGGAACGAGCTGACCTGGCCGCGGGAGTACCCGATGGCCACCAACGAGATGTCCATCCTGCTGCCCCACTTCCTGGAGGAGGGCCGGGGCAAGCTGGAGGTGTACTTCTCCCGGGTCTGGAACCCCATCTGGACCGCCCCGGACGGCTTCACCTGGCTGGATGCGCTCACCGACGCGAAGAAGGTGGGCCTGCACGTGGCCCTGACCCCCACCTGGTCGGAGACCGCCACCTTCGCGGACTACGTGCTCCCCATGGGCCACGCCCCGGAGCGCCACGACACCATGTCCTACGAGACCCACGCCGGCAAGTGGCTCAGCTTCCGCCAACCGGTGCGCCGGGTGGCCATGGAGAAGATGGGCCATCCGGTCGGTGACACCCGCGACGCCAACCCGGGGGAGGTCTGGGAGGAGAACGAGTTCTGGTTCGAGCTGTCGTGGCGTATCGACCCCGATGGCGCCCTCGGTATCCGCCGCTTCTTCGAGTCGCCCTACCGGCCCGGCGAGAAGGTCACGGTGGACGAGTACTACCGCTGGATGTTCGAGAACTCGGTGCCCGGGCTGCCCGAGAAGGCCGCCGAGGCCGGGCTCACCCCGCTCGGCTACATGCGCAAGTTCGGGGCGGTATCGGTGGGTGAGGCCCTCTACCGTCTGGACGAGCGCCGCCTCGACCAGGCGGAGACCGACGGCGCCGAGCCCGACGAGCACGGGGTGCTGCGCCGCCCGGCCGGCCCGGACTCGGAGCCGCCGCTCATCGGCGAGGCCGGATCGGTGGGGCTGCGCCACGAGGACGGTACCGTCACCTTCGGCTACCCGACCCCGTCGCGGCGGCTGGAGATCTACTCCACGGCCATGCGGGACTGGGGCTGGCCGGAGTACGCCACCCCCGGCTACATCGAGTCCCACGTCTCGAAGCGCCAGATCGACCTCGGCGCCGGCCAGATGGTCCTGGTGCCCACGTTCCGCCTGCCGGTGCTCATCCACACCCGCTCCGGCAACGCCAAGTACCTCAACGAGATCGCCAACAGCCACCCTCTCTGGCTCAACCCCGACGACGCCCGCCGCCACCGGATCGCCACCGGCGACCTGGTCCGGGTCAACACCACCATCGGCTACTTCGTGGTGCGGGTGTGGGTGACCGAGGCCATCCGCCCCGGGGTGTGCGCCCTCAGCCACCACATGGGCCGCTGGCGCCTGCACGACAACGACGGCAGCCGCTGGGTTACCGGCCAGGTCGACATCACCCACCCGGGCGGCCCCGACACCTGGATGCTGCGCTACCGCAGCGGGGTCCAGCCGTTCCAGTCCTCCGATCCGGACTCGGAGCGGATCTTCTGGACCGACCCCGGGGTGCACCAGAACCTCACCTTCGGGGTCCAGCCCGACCCGCTGTCGGGGATGAACTGCTGGCTGCAGAAGGTGTCGCTCAGCCCGGTGCAGCCCGACGACCGCTACGGCGACGTCTTCGTCGACCGGCAGCGGTCCCGCCAGGTGTACCAGGAGTGGCTGGCCATGACCCGGGCCACCACCGGCCCCGGCGGTCAGCGCCGGCCGGAGTTCCTGATGCGCCCGGTCAAGCCCAAGCGGCGGGCCTTCACGCCCGGGTCCTGAGCGGTAGGGGCGGCCGGCTCCCGGCCGGCCGCCCCTACCTGCCGGGCTCCGTCGCCGGGCCCGGCCGCCACCAGCCGTGTGGTCAGGCCGGCAGGGTGGCGGCCACCTCGCAGTCGGGGAAGTAGCGGTGGTGGCGGGCGCCGGTGATCTCGTAGATCGCCGAGCCGGTCCGGCCGTCGTCGGTCCTCACCGCCATCTGTGACAGCCCGCCCCGGTGGAACGGCTCGTACGGCCGGTCGAAGCGGCCGGTGGCCTCCACGGTGATCCGCCGGCCGCCCTCCAGGGTGAAGGTGCAGGTGCCCTGCAGGCCGGTGACGCTCTCCCCGCCGGACCCGTACGCGACGGCCCGGCCGTCCGCCCCGGTCCAGGTCATGTCGTGGTGGAAGTCGATGACCGGGACCGGGTCGGAGCGGTCCGTGCCGGCCCAGCAGCCGTCGGTGTAGACCCGGGCGCCGTTGGCGTACTCCCAGTGCCACACCCCGAGGAACCCGTCCTCGAGCTGGATCTGGAACCACATCCACAGCGGGCAGCGGCCGTGGTCTCGGATACCCCAGGAGTGGTCCCGCTGCCCCACCCAGCCGTCCACCTCGTAGGTGCGGTCCTCCACCGTGTAGGTGCCGGTGTAGACCCCCGACTGCAGGATGTGGCTCTGGTCCCAGACCACGTCGTCGCCGGCCCGCATCGTCCCCCGGCGCAGGCCGTAGGGGCGGGTCCGGGCCCGGAACGTGAGATCCGCTCCGATGGCCGTGCGCTGCGGGTCGGCCCACAGGCGCAGCTCCTCGAAGGGCCGGACCACCTCCACCCGGGCCCCGCCCACGTCGGTGGTGTGGGGGTCGTCGCCGTACGGCCGTTCCAGCCGGCCCAGGAGGGGGGTGCCGTCCACCCGGCCCATCTGCAGGGCGTCCATGGTCTCGGTGGCCGGGAAGTGGGCCATGGTCAGGAACACCACGTCGCCGGCTGCGTCGGGGCGGTGCAGCTCGAAGAAGTAGCTCTCCCTCCAGTGGGGGCTGCGGGCCGACACCCGCGGCAGGAGCAGCGGGGTCTGGTGCACGAAGTACTCGTCCATCGCGGTGGGAGTGGCCATGGCCGAGAGTCTGCCCGCTGGCGCCCACCGCCGGGCCGCCTAGCCTGGGTGGGGACATGGCCCGGCTCGACCTGAGGGATCTTCTGAGGCGCCCGCTGGTGGTGGCGCCGATGGCCGGCGGGCCGTCCACCGTGGACCTGGTGGCGGCCGCCGGGTCGGCCGGCGCTCTCGGCTTCCTGGCCGGCGGGTACAGGACGGCGGACCAGCTGGGAGCCGACATCGAAGCCCTGCGGGCGGCCAGCCGGACGCCGTTCGGCGTCAACCTGTTCGTTCCCGGCGCCCCGGCGGCCGACCCGGAGGCGCTTCAGCGCTACCTGGAGGAGCTGCGGCCCGAGGCCGAGTCTCTCGGGTGCCGCCTGGCCGATCCGGTCTGGGACGACGACGGCTGGGACGCCAAGCTGGCCGCCGTGGTGGCCGCCGCACCACCGGTCGTCAGCTTCACCTTCGGTTGCCCCGACCGGGAGGTGATCGAGTCCCTCCAGCAGGCCGGCAGCGTGGTGGCGGTGACGGTCACCACCGTGGCCGAGGCGGTGGTGGCCGCCGGCCGGGGCGCTGACGCGGTGTGCTCCCAGGGGCTGGAAGCCGGCGGTCACCGGGGCACGTTCCGCAACGACGACCGCCCGGTGCAGCAGGTGCCGGTGGTCGAGCTGGTGGCGTCCGTCGCCGCCGCCACCGACGTGGCGCAGCTGGCGGCCGGCGGTATCGCCGGGCCCGACGACGTCCGCCGGGTTCTGGACGCCGGGGCGGTGGCCGCCCAGTGCGGTACGGCCTTCCTGCGCTGCCCGGAGAGCGGGGCCAGCCCGGTGCACAAAGCGGCGCTGGCCGACCAGGCGTTCATCGGCACCGCCGTCACCCGGTCCTTCAGTGGCCGGCCGGCCCGGGGCCTGGTCAACCGGTTCATGGCCGATCACCCCGATGCCCCGCCCGCCTACCCGGAGATCAACAACGCCACCCGCCCCCTGAGGGCCTCCGCGGCCCGCACCGCTGATACCGCGGCCATGAGCCTGTGGGCCGGGACCGGGTACCGCACGGCCGCGGACCGGCCGGCCGGCGAGGTGGTGGAGATGCTGACCCCGGGCTGACCCCTGCCTCACCTGCGCCACCGCCCCGGGGGATCACGCCGGCGGACCGGGGACCGCCGGGGGCCGAACTCCCGGATGTCGAGTTCCCGCCGACCCCTCAAGTTCCCGCCGGGATCGGTCGATATGTCTGACAGAAGCCGGATTGTGATAGCGGGATCCGGCAGGCTGGTAAGGTCCCCCGGCGGGCAGGCAATGCTCAGGGGCAGGAAGTGGAGCTGGGAGCACGATGATGGACAGAACCGAACACGGTACGGGCGCGCCGTCGCCCCGGGGCCGGATGGCCAGGCGTGCGCCCCGGCGCCGGACCGTGGCCACGATCGGAGCGCTGGCGGCCGCCGTGGTCGGCACCGGCGGGGTTGCGGCCAACGCCTCGACCCCGCATTCGACCACCGCCGCGCCGAGCGCCGACGCCCCGTTCGCGGTGGGCATCTCCCCCGGCTCCGACGTCCTGTGGCAGTCGCCCTCGCAGGTCGCGTCCACCATGTCGGCGATGGCCGCAGCCGGGGACAAATGGGTGCGTATCGACGTCGACTGGGCCGCCGTGGAGGCGACCAAGGGCTCCTACAACTGGAGCTTCGAGGACACCGCCATACGGTCGGCCGTCAACGCCGGGCTCACCGTCGACGCCATCCTCGACTACGCCCCCTCCTGGGCGGTGAGCAACGGTCAGCCGAGCGCCTCGGCCTTCGCCACTTTCGCCACCCAGGCGGTCAAGCGGTACTCGGCTCTCGGCGTCCACGTCTATGAGGTGTGGAACGAGGAGAACCTGGGCTGGACCTGGAACAACTCCGTCAGCGTGACCTCCTACGGCCAGCTCCTGCAGCGGGGCTACAAGGCCATCCACGGCGCCGACGCCCACTCGGTGGTCCTCCTAGGCGGCCTCGGCATGGGACCCGCCGGCATGGACAACTCCCTGGCCGTCGACCCCTACACCTTCCTGTCGGAGCTGTACGCCGGCGGCTACGGCCGGTACTTCGACGCGGTGGCCATCCACCCCTACAGCGGGCAGGACGCCCCGCTCACCAACGACCCGAGCAACAACCTGTTCCCCGAGCTGCCGTCGTTCTACTCGCTCATGCAGTCCTACGGCGACGGGGCCAAGAAGATCTGGGTCACCGAGTACGGGTACCACACATCCGGCCTCGGGTCGGTGACCGAGCAGCAGCAGGCCGACTACCTGACCACCGCCATCGAGGCGATCATGGGCGAGCCGTGGGCCGGCCCGTTCTTCATCTACAACTGGCAGGACGACAGCAGCCAGTCCTACGGCCTGCTGCGCGCCGACGGCTCGGCCAAGCCGGCCCTGGCCGTGTTCGAGCAGTCCCCCCACTAGGCGCTGGGGGATCGGGCCTCCAGGCGGATCACGACCGACTTGGACACCGGGGTGTTGCTGACCTCGGCGGTTGAGTCGAGCGGCACCAGCACGTTGGCCTCGGGGAAGTAGGCCGCGGCGCACCCGGGCGGGGTGGGGTACTCCACCGCCCGGAACCCCTCGGCCCGGCGCTCCCCGTCGGACCAGACGCTGACCATGTCCACCCGGTCACCGTCGTGGAGGCCCCTGGCCCGCAGGTCACCGCCGTTGACCAGGACCACCTTCCGGCCACCCTCGATACCGCGGTAACGGTCGTTCAGGCCGTAGACGGTGGTGTTGAACTGGTCGTGGGACCGGATGGTCTGCAGCAGCAGGTGCCCCTCCGGGACCTCCTGGGCCGTCGGCTGATTGACCGTGAAGCGGGCCCGACCGGTGGCCGTCGGGAAGGTCCGGGAGTCGTACGGTCCGCGGGGCAGCATGAACCCGCCGGGGGACGCCACCCGCTCCTCGTAGGAGTGGAACCCGGGCACCACGTGCTCGATGTGACGGCGGATCACCCGGTAGTCGGCGCCCATGGCCCCCCAGCCGACGTCCTCCCCGAACAGGGCCCGGCCCAGGTCGGTGAGGATGCCCACCTCGCTGCGCAGTCCCGGCCCGGCCGGGGCCAGGCTGCCCCGGGAGGCGTGCACCATGCTCATCGAGTCCTCCACGGTGACGAACTGCTCGCCCGAGGCTCTCACGTCGCGCTCGGTGCGGCCCAGGCACGGCAGGATCAGCGCCTCCCGACCGTGGAAGAGGTGCGACCGGTTGAGCTTGGTGGCCACGTGGACCGTCAGCTGGCAGTTGGCCATGGCCGCCTCGGTGGTACGGCTGTCGGGGGTGGCCGCCACGAAGTTGCCGCCCAGGGCGAAGAACACGTCCACCCGGCCGTCGCGCATGGCCCGGATGGAGTCGACGGTGTCCCAGCCGTGGCGGCGGGGCGGGTCGAATCCGAACTCGTCGCGCAGCTTGTCCAGGAACCGGTCCGGCATCTTCTCCCAGATGCCCATGGTCCGGTCGCCCTGCACGTTGCTGTGGCCCCGGATGGGGCAGGGACCGGCCCCGGGCCGGCCGATGTTGCCCCGCAGGAGCAGGAAGTTGACGATCTCGCGGATGGTGGGCACGGCGTTGCGGTGCTGGGTGAGCCCCATGGCCCAGCACACGATGACGCTGCCGGCCGACACGACGTCGTCGGCCAGCTGCTCCATCTGCTGGCGGGTGACGCCGCTCAGGCGCTCCAGCTCCGCCATGTCGAGGGCCCGCCAGGTTCCGGCGGCGTCGTCGAAGCCGTCGCTGTAGCGCTCGATGAAGTCGCGGTCGAGGACCGTTCCGGGGGCGGCGTCCTCGCGCTCCAGCAGGATCCGGTTGATGCCGGCGAAGAGGGCCAGGTCCCCGTTGACCCGCACCGGGATCAGCCGGTCGGCCAGCACCGTCCCGGGGCCCAGCACGCCGCGGGGGGTCTGGGGGTTGCGGAAGCGGGTGAAGCCGGCCTCCGGCAGCGGGTTGATGGCCACCACCCTGGCCCCCCGGCGCTTGGCCTCCTCCAGGGCCGAAAGCATCCGGGGGTGGTTGGTGCCCGGGTTCTGGCCGGCCACGATGATCAGATCGGCGTGGTCGGTGATGTCGGCCAGGGTGACCACCCCCTTGCCGACGCCGATGGTCTCGGTCAGCGCCGCCCCGCTGGACTCGTGGCACATGTTGGAGCAGTCCGGCAGGTTGTTGGTGCCGAGCCGGCGGGCCAGCAGCTGGTACACGAAGGCGGCCTCGTTGCTGGCCCGCCCGCTGGTGTAGAACACCGCCCGGTCGGGGTCGTCCAGCGACCGCAGCCGGTCGGCGACCATCTCGATGGCCGAGTCCCACGGGATGGGGGTGTAGTGGTCCGCCCCGGGGGCCAGGTACATCGGCTCGGTCAGCCGTCCGGTCTTCTCCAGGTCGTGGTCGTCCCAGGTCCGCAACTCGGAGATGCGGTGGGTGGCGAAGAAGTCCCGGCCCACCCGCTTCCGGGTGGCCTCCCAGGCCACCGCCCGGGCGCCGTTCTCGCAGAACTCGGCCAGCTTGCGGTGCTCGGGGTCGGGGTCGGGCCAGGCGCAGCTCGGGCAGTCGAACCCGTCTGTGTGGTTGAGCTTCAGCAGGGTCCGGAGGGTCCGGGCCGGGCCCATCTCCTCCAGCGCCAGCTGCATCGAGGAGGCGACGGCCGGGATGCCCACCGAGGACTGCTTCGGATGGCTGACCCGGACGTCCCCCGAGGGGTCATCGGCCATGGGTACTTGATACCGCGTTCGGGGGCCTATGGGGGAGCCTCGTACCCGCCGGTGGAAGCCGGGGGCGAAGTCCACGGCCACCGCGTAGGCCAGGTACATGAGCCAGGCGCCGGTCGGCAGGCGGCACAGGCGGCCGCTGGCTGGATACCGTGGGCCGGTGCCCAGCCTGGTTCGCCACGACGACACGACCATCTACTTCGAGGAGCGCGGCTCGGGAGTCCCGGTGCTGCTGCTGGCCCCCGGCGGGATGCGCTCCGGCATCGACCTGTGGGCCAACGCCGCGGTCGACCCCTGGGCGTCCTACGCCGGGGACTTCCGACTGATCGCCATGGACCAGCGCAACACCGGGCGCTCCCGCGGCCCGCTCGACCCGGCGGACCCGTGGGGATCCTACGCCGCGGACCAGCTGGCGGTTCTGGACCACCTGGGGGTGGACCGCTTCCTGGTCATGGGCTGCTGCATCGGCGGGTCGTTCATCCTGAAGCTGGTGGAGCAGGTCCCCGAGCGGGTGGTCGCGGCGGTGCTGGAGCAGCCGATCGGGGTGCACGCCGCCAACCGGGACCTCTTCACCGCCATGGGCCGCTCCTGGGCCGAGGACCTGCTGGCCGGCCGCCCTGACCTGGACGGCGCGACGGTGGACCGCTTCCTCGCCGCCATGTGGCGCGACGAGTTCGTGGTGAGCGTGGGCCGGGACGAGATAGCCCGCTGCCCGGTCCCGCTGCTCGTGCTGCCCGGGGTGGACGACTACCACCCCACGGAGGCCGGGCGCCAGGTCGCCGCCCTGGCGCCGCACGCAGAGGTGCTCGAGCCGTGGAAGGACAGCCCGGAGCACATCGCCGCGGCGACCGCCGCGGTCAGGCGGTTCCTGCTCGATCACGCCGGCCACCTCTGACCGGTAGCCGTCACGCCGGCCGCTTCGCCGCCGGTCGCCGGCCGCTTCGCCGCCGGTCGCCGGCAACGGTCAGGGCGGGGACTTCCGGCCCTGGACGGTCACGGCCGGCGCGCACGAGCCTGGGCCGCGGAGGTCCCGGAATGGACGATCGGGTGGTGGTGGGGGTGGACGGTTCGGCGTGGTCGCGCCGGGCCCTGGCCTGGGCGGCGGAGGAGGCCGCGATCCGGGGCGCCCGGCTCCAGGCGGTGGTCGCCTGGCGCAGTCCCTCCGACCGGGGGGCGGAGACCCCGTTCCCGGTGCCGGATGCGGAGCTGGCCGCCGACGCCGCTTCCCGGCTGGAGCGGTCCCTGGCCGAGGCCGGCGGGGCCATCCCGGAGCCCGGGCCGGAGAGGCTGGTGGTCCGGGGGGACCCGGCCGCCACCCTGTGCGACCTGGCATCGGGGGCCTCGCTGCTGGTGGTGGGCCGGCGGGGCCGGGGCGCCCTGGCCGGGGCGGTACTGGGCTCGGTGAGCCTCCGCTGCGCCCACCACAGCCCCTGCCCGGTGGCGGTGGTGGGCGGGAAGGCGCTGAGCCGCCCCCCGGCCGGGCGCATCGTGGTGGGTGTCGACCGCTCGGCCGGTTCGGCCGACGCCATGGAGTGGGCGCTCGGCGAGGCCCGCCTCCGGGGATGGGGGGTCGAGGCGGTGGAGGTGGTACGCGACCCTTACCAGGAGGACATGGCCCTCGAGCTCGACATGCCCCACTTCCGCCGTGAGCGGCCCCGCCTGGTGCGCGGGGTTCACGAGCGGCTGGAGCGGTTCGTGGCCAGGGCCGCCGCGGAGCAACAGGAAGTCGCAGTGACGCCGGTGCTGGTCGTCGGCGATCCCGACAGCACCCTGTGTGAGCGCTCGACGGGGGCCGACCTGCTCGTGCTCGGGTCCCGGGGGCGGGGCGGTCTGTCGCGCGTGGTGCTCGGGTCGGTCAGCAGCTCGTGCGCCCATCGCAGCCGCTGCCCGGTGGTCATCGTGCCCGGGGAGCCGCCCGGCCGGCGGGCCCCGGGCCGCTGACGGGGACCCCGGCGGGCCCGGCTGGTCATCGGGTTCTGACGCCGCAACCGGAGCCGGTCAACCACCGCCGAGGTGCCGCCAGGGCCGGTCGTGGGCCGGCTCGGTCGACGCCGGCTCGGGCATGTGCTCCTGGGCCTCGGGCCGGGGGATGGGGGTCGGGTGGGGGGTTTCCTCCACCAGAAGGGCCCTGCGGCAGTGCCGGCACAGCCCGTGGAACACCTCGTCGTTGCCCCGACAGTTGACGCACACCCTGGGGCCGCTGCGATGCCTTCTCCACCAAGGAGCCATGGCCGCACCTCCCGACGCTCTCCTATTACAGCGGCCGGCCGGCGGCCCGGGCAGAGGCCAATGTCACTACGGTGGGGCGGGTGCGGAGACCTCTGAGAGTGGCGCTGGTGGGCTACGGCCTGGGCGGCTCGGCGTTCCACGCCCCCCTGATAGCGGCCACCGCCGGCCTGACTCTGGGCGCCGTCGTCACCACCGACGCCGCCCGGGCCGCGGAGGTGGCGGCCCGCTACCCGGAGGCGGAGGTGGTGGCCGGGGTGGAGGGCCTGCTGGAGTCGGCCGGTGACTGGGATCTGGTGGTGGTCACCGTCCCCAACGCCCGCCACCGCGAGGTGGCGGAGGCGGCCCTCGGGGCCGGCCTGCCGGTGGTGCTGGACAAGCCGGTCACCCCGACCGTGGCCGAGGCCGAGCGGCTGGCCCGCCTGGCGGCCGACCGGGGGGTGAGCCTGATCCCGTACCACAACCGGCGCTGGGACGGGGACTTCCTGACGGTCGGCGATCTGGTGGGAGCCGGCCGGCTCGGGCAGGTGTGGAGGTTCGAGTCCCGCTTCGAGCGCTGGAAGCCGACACTGGCTGCCGGCACCTGGAAGCAGGACCCGGCGGCGCCGGGCGGGGGCATCCTGTTCGACCTGGGCCCTCACCTGGTGGACCAGGCCCTGACCCTGTTCGGGGCGCCGGAGTCGGTGTACGCCGAGGTCTCCGCCCGTCGCAGTGCCGTCGTCGACGACGCCTTCGTGGCCCTCCACTACCCCGGCGGGCCGGCCGTCCACCTGTGGGCCAGCAGCCAGGCCGCCCAGCTCGGTCCCCGCTTCCGGGTCCTCGGGTCGGCCGGCGGATACGTCAAGTACGGGATGGACCCCCAGGAGGACGCCCTGCGGGCCGGTCGGTCACCGACCGGAGCCGGATGGGGCGAGGAGCCGTCCGGTTCGTGGGGCCGTCTGGGATCGGTGGAGGGCACCGATGAGGTACCCACCCGGCCCGGTGCCTACCAGAGCTTCTACGCCGGGGTGGCGGCCCACCTGCTGGAGGGGGCCCCCGCTCCGGTGGACTTTGCCGACGCCGTGACCGGCCTGCGGGTGTTGGAGGCGGCTGCCGGGTCGGCCCGGTCGGGCGCGGTGGCTCCGGTCGGGGCCGGCCCGGGCCGGTGACCGGCTCTGACCGGGGGGATCAGACGGGTAGCCGCCGGCGCAGTAACTGCGGCAGGGCGGCCGGCCCCTGTATGGGATGGAACGCCTCGGCCGCTGCGGTCAGTCGGGCGTCGTCGTCGTCGGAGAGGTCCAGGTCGGCGGCAGCTGCGTTGCGTTCGAGCTGCTCGACGCTGCTGGCGCCGGGGATGGCCACAACGTTGGGCCGGCGGATCACCCACGCCAGCGCCACCTGGGCCGGGGTGGCGTCGTGGGCCCGGGCCACCTCGCGTAGAGCGGCCAACAGGTCGGAGGCCCGGTCCAGGTTCTCCGGCAGGAACAGGGGGTTCATGTCCCGGACCCCGCCCTTCGGCGGGTTGGCGGTGTCGTAGCGGGCGGACAGCAGACCCTGGCCCAGCGGGCTGTAGGCGATCACGACCCGGTCGTGGCCGGCCGCCCAGGGGATCATGTCGGGGAGGGGCCGGCGGTCGACCAGGCTGAAGCGCACCTGGTTGGACAGGACCGGTCCGCCCATGGCCTCCTCGGCCGCCTGCCAGCGCGACAGGGAGAAGTTGCTGACCCCGGCGTGACGCACCCGGCCGGTGCGCACCAGGCGGCGCATGCCGTCCATCTGCACGCCGAGGGGGACCAGCGGATTGGGTTGGTGGATCTGGTAGAGGTCCACGGTGTCGACGCCCAGCCGGCGGGCGCTCTCGCGCTCGCGCCACTCCACGACGGGCCGGACCGGTGCCACCGGGAACAGCTTGGTGGCCACGAAAGCCTCCTGGCGTCGGCCGGCGATGGCCCGCCCGACGATCCGCTCGGACGCCCCGAACCCGTAGATCTCGGCGGTATCGAGCAGGTTGATCCCCAGGTCCAGCGCCCGGTTGACGATGCGGCCGGCCTCGCCCTCGGCGTATCCCTTCCCGTAGCCCCACTCCCGGGACCCGAACTGCCAGGCCCCGACCCCGATCACCGACAGGCGGGCTCCCCCGGCCTCGACGTATCTCATGCTCGCCAGCCTACGTGCGGACCGGATGCGGCCGGCCCGGCGGCCATGGCGTATAGGTTGCGCGCCATGAGCGAATCGTCCGTCCCGTCCACCGCCGACCCCGGAGCGACCGGTGCTCCGGCCGAGGTGGTGCGCCGCTTCCTCGGCCTCCTGGAGGCGGGGGACGCGGAGGGGGCCACCGGGCTGATGGCCGACGACGTCACCTACACAAATGTCTCCCTGCCGGCGCTGCGGGGCCGGGACCGGATCCGCAGGGTGCTGGCCCGGGCCCTGGCGGTGCGGGGGTCCGGGTTCGAGGCGTACATCCACACCATCTCGACCGACGGCGGTACCACGGTGCTCACCGAGCGCACCGACGTGCTGATCGTCGGCCCGGTCCGCATCCAGATCTGGGTGTGCGGCCGCTTCGACGTGCACGACGGCCGGATCGTGCTGTGGAGGGACTACTTCGACTGGGGCAACGTGGCGGCCGCCACCGTCCGGGGCCTGCTCGGTGCCGCCCTGCCGGCCCTCCGGCCGTCCCCGCCGGGGCCGGCCGGTCGGGGGAACTTCGACCCTGACAGGTGACAGGATCGCCCCCTACCGTGGGGGTCCGCCTGGCGAGCGAGCCAGCGGAGCGCCGGAGGAGCACGACGGGCGAGAGGGGCCGGAGGGTGGATCCAGGGACTGCGGCGGACGCCGCCGGGGGACCGGAACCCGACACCGCGGTCCCGCCAGTCGCCCGGGTGCCGGTCCGCCCGGGGGACGCCGGGTCCATCCGCCTCCACCGGTGGTACGACCGGGAGGTGCTGGGCGTGGGCCTGGCCGCCCTGGCCGGGGGCTTCGGCCAATTCGGGGCGGTGGCCGCCCTGGGTGACGTGGCCCGCAGCTTCGGCCAGATCTCCAACGGTGCGACGGTGGGCACCATCGCCGAGCAGGCGGGCCTGTCGGGCACGGTGCTCGGCGCCGGGCTGGCCGTAATCCGCCTGGCCTCCCTCGGCGCCCTGCCGATCGCCGGGCTGGCCGACCGCTTCGGGCGCCGCCGGGTCATGCTGTCCTCCCTGGGGACCGGGTTGGCCCTCACCGCCCTGGCCGCCCTCAGCCCCGGGTACTGGTGGTTCGTCGCCATCGTGGCCCTGGGCCGCCCCATGCTGAGCGGAGCCGACGCGGTGTCGCAGGTGATCGCCGCCGAGCAGACCGACGCCGACAACCGGGCCCTGGGCGTGGCCCTGGTCGCCGCCGGCTACGGGGTCGGGGCCGGGCTGACGGCCATCCTGCACAGCGTGGGACTGGGCCGGCTGGGCTTCC
>JAKAXN010000564.1 GCA_021816565.1 Actinomycetes bacterium | reverse complement strand
GGTCGGGCCTGTCGAGCTGTTCCATGACGGCGGCCGCCATGGCGAACACCCCGGGGTCGCCGGAGGACACGACCGCCACCCGGCACCCGGCGGCGGCCAGGTCCAGGGCGTGCGCCGCCCGCTCCGCCTCCTGGCGGTTGTCGGAGGGGTGGCGGCGCTGCCCGGCGGGACGCTCGGCCACCATGTCGAGGTAGGTGGAGTAGCCGACCAGATCCGTCGCCTCGGCGAGCAGGGCCGTCACCTCCGGGGTGCGCCACCCCTCCCATCCCGGTCCGAGCCCCACGACCGCCAGGCGACCGGGGCCGGCACTGCAGGCGGTCACCGACCGGGGGCCGCCGCGCTCGGTATGACCACCACGGAGAAATACGGGGCCCGCGCCGGGTCGGCCTCCGCCAGCGGCATGACCTTCTGCGCCACCATGCTCGCCCGCTCCACGTACCAGGCCCGGTCCATGAGCCCCGCCCTGTCTACGCAGGAGCGCACCTTGGCCAGGTTGCGGCCCAGCTTCATGACCACGGCGGCGTCGGCGTCGGCGAGGCGCCGGGTCAGGTCAGCTTCGGGCAGAACGCCTGACAGTATTGCGAGGGTGTCATTGCGGCAGACGAGCGGGGCGCCGAGGGCGGCGGGGCCGGCCATAACCGACGAAACCCCGGGGACGATCTCGTGCTCGAAGCGCCGGGCCAGCCGGTTGTGGATGTACATGTACGAGCCGTACAGGAGCGGGTCCCCCTCGCAGAGCACCGCCACGTCGGCCCCCCCGTGCAGCGCCGCCGCGATCTGCTCGGCCGACCGGTCGTAGAACCCGGTGAGCATGCGCTCGTACTCGGCCCCGGCCGGCAGCTCGGTGGTGACCGGGTAGATGAGGGGCAGCTCCCGCTGGTCGGGGCGGATGTATCCGGCGACCACGGAGCGGGCGTTGCTGGTCTTCCCGACGGCCGCGAACCAGGCCACGGCTCCGGCCTCGCCGAGCAGGCGGTGGGCCTTGAGGGTCAGCAGCTCCGGGTCGCCGGGCCCGACGCCGATGCCCCACAGGCGCCCGGTCACTCCGCCTCCGACGCCAGGGCGTTGACCGCGGCCGCCGCCATGGCGCTACCCCCGCGCCGGCCGAGGACGCACACGTAGGGCACCCCGTGCCCGCCGGTGGCGAGGGCCTCCTTGGATTCGGCCGCCCCTACGAAACCCACCGGGAAGCCCAGGATCAGCGCCGGACGGGGTGCGCCCCCTTCGAGCAGCTCCAGCAACCGGAACAGGGCGGTCGGGGCGTTCCCGACGGCGACCACCGCGCCGGCCAGGCGGGGCCCCCACAGGTCCACCGCGGCCGCCGAGCGGGTCGTTCCCGCCCGCGCCGCCGCGCCCGCGATATCGGGGTCCCGGAGGGTGCAGACGACGTCGTTGCCGGCCGGGAGCCGGCTGCGGGTCACCCCGTCGGCCACCATGAAGCTGTCCGCCAGGACCGTAGCCCCATCGGCCAGGGCGTCGCGTCCGGCCGTTCCGGCTCCCGGGGAGAAGCGCAGGTCGTCGACGATGTCGACCATCCCGCAGGCGTGCACCACCCGCACCGCCAGCTTCTCCAGGTCAGCCGGGATGCGGCTCAGGTCGGCCTCGGCCCGGATGGTGGCGAAGGACCGACGGTAGATCTCCGCCCCGTCGCGCTCGTAGTCGGCGACGGTCACGGCCGCGACGCCTCCTCCACGGCCTCCGAGGCGCCGAGGCCGGCCGGACCGAACTCCTCACCGCGGTACAGGTCGTAGCGTCCCGGCCCGGCGCCGACGAGGGTTACAGCCGCCGGCGCCCGCTGGGCGCAGCGCTTGGCGCAGCCCGAGACGTGGATGCCCACGACCGGCGCCCCCCGCTTCCTCCTGGCCCGGATCACCCGCTGGGCGTCGCCCATGGCATCGGTCAACGCCGAGGTGCATCCAGCCGTGCCGGCGCAGGCGACAACCGCCCCGGCCGGATCGTCCCGGTCGACCACCAGGTCGAGCCGGCGCAGGCCGGCCATCAGACGGTCCGCATCGGTGGGCTCGGGGAATACGGCGCCCCGCCAGGTGGTGAGCCGTAGCGCCCCGCCGGAGTGCCGCCGGGCCAGTTCCGCCAGCCCAACCAGCGTGGCAGCACCGGCCCGGCCGAGCGGGGGCATGGCCCCGACCCAGCCGGGGCCGGCGCCGAGAGGACCGACCGGCGGGGCGGCCGGTCCGGGCACCACGACGCTCCGGTAGGGCCGGCCGATCGAGTCGGCGGCCGCGGACGCCAGCACCCCGACCAGTTCGGCCCGCTCGACCGTCCGGGGCGGGGCCCACCCGCAGGTCACGACCACACTCCGGGGGTCAGCACCGGGCCTGGCGACGATCGCCGCCCGCCGGCCGCTCAGAGGCCAGGCTCCGCCTCCGTCGAGCGCCATGCCGAACTTGTCGCCCAGGGCGTCGAGGCGGGGGTCGGAGTCCAGCGCCGCGAGGAGCGGGTCGAGGAGCGGCCCGTAGTCGACGGCGTCGGGGTCCAGCCCGCCGAGCGGTCCCATGAGCACGTTCCGGCGGCGGTCGCCGGAAGGCCCGCAGCTGAGTCCGGCCGACACCAGCGCAGCAGCCAGCCGGGATCCCGCCCCCGGCCGGACACCGCGGATCTGCAGGTTGGCCCGGTTGGTCATCTCGACGGTGCCGCTGCCGAAGCGGTCGGCGGCCTCGGCGAGCGCGGTGAGGCCGTCGGCGTCGAGCCTGCCCCCCGGTCGGCGGATGCGGGCGAGGCCCCCGTCGGAGCGGGCCAGCAGGTGCTCGACGCTCGGACAGGCGGGCTGGGACATCGCCAGCACCGTAGCAACACGTAGGGCACCATGCCCTACCTGGCCGTCCAGACGCTACTGTCGTCGCCGTGCCCCAGCCGTCCCGCCTGCTCGTGAACACCGGTCACGGGAAGGGCAAGAGCTCCGCGGCCTTCGGGGTCATGGGCCGGGCCTGGGCCCGCGGCTGGCGGGTGGGTGTCGTCCAGTTCGTCAAGAGCGGAAAGTGGCAGGTCGGTGAGCGCAAGCTGGCCGACCACCTGGGG
>JAKAXN010000079.1 GCA_021816565.1 Actinomycetes bacterium | reverse complement strand
GGGAGGGCGACCGGGTGGCCATCGCCATGCGCAACTACCCGGAGTGGTCGGTGGCGTTCTTCGGGGCGTCGGCGGCCGGGGCCATCGTCGTGCCGCTCAACTCGTGGTGGACCGGGGAGGAGCTGCAGTACGGGCTGGCCGACTCGGGCACCAAGGTGGTGTTCGCCGACGCCGACCGGGCCGGGCGCATCGCCGGGCACCGGGGCGATCTGCCGGACCTGGAAGCGGTGATCGTGGCCCGGGCCGAGGGGGAGGAGCTGCCGGCGGGCACGCTGCGGTGGTCGGAGGTGCTCGGCGACGTCCCCGGCGACGTGGACCTCCCGGTGGTCAGCGTAGGCACCGACGACGACGCCACCATCTTCTACACCTCCGGAACGACCGGCCGGCCCAAGGGCGCCCTCGGCACCCACCGCAACATCTGCACCAACCCGATCAGCCTCTTCTACGTCAACGTGCGGGCCGCGGCCCGCTCCGGGGCCGAGCCGCCGGCTCCGGGCGGGGGCGAGCAGAACGCCTACCTGCTGTCGGTGCCGCTGTTCCACGCCACCGGCTGCCACTCCATCCTGGTGGGCAACATCCTGGCCGGCGGCAAGCTGGTCATGATGCACCGCTGGGACGCCGGCCGGGCTCTCGAGCTGATCGAGCGGGAGCGCATCACCACCTTCGGCGGGGTACCGACCATGGTGCTGCAGGTGCTCGATCATCCGGACTTCGGAAAAAGGGACACGTCGAGTGTGAAGTCGGTGGGATATGGGGGAGCGCCGGCGCCGCCGGAGCTGGTGAAGCGCATCAAGGAGCACTTCAACTCCAGCCCGGCCTCCAACGGCTACGGGATGACCGAGACGTCCTCGCTTTCGACCATGAACTCCGGCGACGACTACCTGGCCAAGCCCGACAGCGTCGGGCCCCCGGTCCCGGTGGTCACGGTGAAGGTGGTCGACGCTGACGGGCGGGACCTGCCTCAGGGAGAGGTCGGCGAGCTGTGGATCAAGGGTCCCAACATCGTCAAGGGGTACTGGAACAAGCCCGAGGCCACCGCCTCGACCTTCACCGACGGGTGGGTCCACACCGGCGATGTGGCCCGCATCGACGAGGAGGGCTTCGTCTACATCGTCGACCGGGCCAAGGACATGCTCATCCGCGGCGGTGAGAACGTCTACTGCGTGGAGATCGAAGGGGTCCTCTACGAGCACCCGGCCGTCGCCGAGGCCGCAGTGATCGGCATACCGCACCCCACCCTCGGCGAGGAGGTCGGCGCGGTGGTGAGCGTCCTGCCCGGACGCGAGGTCACCGAGAAGGAGCTCCAGGAGTTCGTCGGGTCCCGCCTGGCCGCGTTCAAGGTGCCGGTGAAGGTGTGGTTCTACTCCGGGGAGCTGCCCCGCAACCCGGCCGGCAAGGTCCTGAAGCGGGACCTGCGCATCGAGCTGGTCGGTTCCTGACCGGCGCCCGGGGCGGGAAGCTTACCGGTGACTCCTGGGAGACCTATCTGAGCGACCCGGCCGAGGAACCCGACCCGGCGTCGTGGCGCACCGAGATCGTCATGCCCTTCGCCGGGTGATGTCCCGAGGCCGGGGCTCCGACCCGTCCCGGCTCAGGGGCGGAGCGGCTCCAGGAAGGGCAGGAGCTTCTCCAGGTCGTCGGGGGTGGCCACGTTGGCCCGGGTGGACTGCTCGACGCTGCGTTTGACCATGCCCGACAGCTCCGAACCGGGACCGAGTTCCAGGAAGTGGGTGACGCCCATCTGCTGCATGGTCGCGAGGGTCTCCCGCCAGCGCACCGGGGCGGTCAGCTGCCGCGAGAGCAGGTCGGCGAAGCCCGTGCGGTGGGCCGCGGCATCCACGTTGGCCACCACGTCGATGGCGGTGTCGTGGAAGTGGGCGGAGTCGAGGGCGGCGTCGAGGCGGGCCTGCGCCGGGGCCATGAGAGGGGAGTGGAACGCCCCGCCCACCGGGAGCGCCATCACCCGCTTGGCGCCCAGGGCGCGCGCCGCCTCACCGGCTCGCTCGACCCCCTCGGCGGTGCCGGCGATGACGATCTGGCCGGGGGCGTTGTCGTTCGCCGGCCACGCCCCGTCCACGCCTTCGCAGGCCTGGCGGACCAGGTCCGGTTCCAGCCCGAGCACCGCGGCCATGGTGCCGGGGGCGGCGTCGGCGGCCGACTGCATGGCCTCCCCGCGGGCGGCGACCAGCCGGGCGCCGGCGTCGGCGGGCATGGCCTCGGCGGCCACCAGCGCGGTGTATTCACCGAGGCTGTGTCCGGCCACGGCGCCCACCGGGACGTACTCCAGACCGTTGGATCGGGCCGCGTAAAGCGTGACCAGGCTCAGGGTGTAGGCCGCCAGTTGGGCGTTGCGGGTGGCCTTCAGCGTCTCGGCGTCGGCTTCTGTCAAAAGCGAGGCCACGTCACGGCCCGTTGCCTCCGAGACCTTCTCCACCACGGCCCACGCCGGATGGTTGGTCCACGGGGCGCCCATGGCCGGTCGTTGGGAGCCCTGTCCGGGGAATAGCAGTGCCAGCACCCACCCGACCCTAATGGTCGCAACGCCGACCATATTTCCTAGGACGTCCTACAATGGCGGTGTGCAACCGATCACTCTCACCGACGAGCAGAAGGCGTTCCGGGCCGCCGTGCGGCATCTGTCCGAGGAGCGCTTCGCCCCCCGTGCTGCCGAGGTGGACGCCACCGGAGAGTTCAGCTGGGACAACTTCAAGGACTGCGTCTCCATGGACCTGCCCGGGATGACCATTCCCGAGGAGTACGGCGGTTCGGGGGCCGACCACGTGACGCAGGCCATCATGGTCGAGGAGATCGCCCGGGTTTGCGCCTCGACCAGCCTGATGATGGGGGTCAACGGCCTGGCCATGACCCCGATCGTCAACTGGGCCTCCCACGAGCTCAAGTCCAGGTACCTGCCGAAGGTGGCGAGTGGGGAGAGCCAGGGCAGCTACTGCCTCTCCGAGGCGGAGGCGGGCAGCGACGTGGCGTCGATGACCACCCGAGCCGAGCGCGACGGGGACTTCTACGTCCTCAACGGCCGCAAGCAGTGGATCACCAACGCCGGCATCTCCGACATCTACGTGGTTTTCGCCAAGACCAACCCCTCGGCCGGGGCCAAGGGGGTGTCCTGCTTCCTGGTGGAGAAGGACATGGGCCTCCAGATCGGCAAGCTCGAACACAAGCTCGGGATCCACGGCAGCCCGACCGGTGAGGTGATCCTCGAGGACGTGCGGGTCCCGGCCGCCAACATGATCGGCGAGGAGGGTCAGGGCTTCATGATCGCCATGCACACCCTCGACCGCACCCGGCCCCTGATCGCCGCCCAGGCGGTCGGTATCGCCCAGGGGGCCATCGACTACGCCGCCGGCTACATGAAGGAGCGCAAGACCTTCGGGCGGCCCATCGCCGAGTACCAGGGCCTTCAGTTCATGCTGGCCGACATGGCCATGAAGACGGAGGCGGCCCGGACCCTCACCTACCGGGCCTGCGCCATCATCGACGAGGGCGATCCCGACCGCGAGCTCAACTCCGTCGGCGCCATGGCCAAGTGCTTCGCCTCCGACACCGCCATGGCGGTGACCACCGACGCGGTGCAGCTGCTCGGCGGTTACGGGTACACGACCGACTTCCCGGTGGAGCGGATGATGCGCGACGCCAAGATCACCCAGATCTACGAGGGCACCAACCAGATCCAGCGCATCGTGATCGCCCGCAACCTCCTCAAGTAACGGGGCCGGCCGGCCGACCGCCCCGATCGTCGGCGGGGCGGTCGCGTTCGGCCTGCTCGGTGAAGCCCAGCCGGCGGTACAGTCGCACGGCCGGGTTGTGGCGGGTCACCATCAGCGACCACGCGGTCGCCCCGGAGGAGAGCAGGGCGTTGGCGCTGCGGGAGATGAGCATGGAGCCGACACCGCGGGACTGCCACGCCGGGTCCACCAGGGCGAAGGCCAGCAGGGGCTCCGCCTCCCAGGTCGTGACCACGGTGGCGCCGGCCAGCCCCTCGGGCCCGGAGCCGACCGCGGCGAAGCTGCAGTCGGGCCGCAGGGCCCCGAACTGCCCGGCCATGGTCCGGGCCGCCACGTCCACGTGGTCCTCGAGGAGCAGGCCCTGCTCGTCGAGCATCGTCTCGTAGGCGCGGAGCATCAGAGCGCCGAGGGGCCCGGCGTCGCGCTCGTCGAGCGGCCTGACCACCAGCCCCTCTGGCGGCGGGGGAGAGGCCAGGACGGCCTCCAGCGGCGCTCTCATGGTGATGGCGTCACCGCGCATGCTGTGAAGTTAACCGCCGCACGCCCGGGGGCAAACCGAACAAGCCGCCCCGATCCTCCCGCAGCCGGTCCGGATCGGACCAGGATAAGACAGTCTGGACGCCAGAACCTGTACAGTCGGGCCATGCGGGAGACTGGGGGCGGGGGGAAGGTCCGGTGAGGGGTTCTATGCGGCGCCAGGTGCGGATCAGCCGTCCGGCCGGCGAGGTGTGGCCCTGGATAGGCCAGCCGGACCGGTTGGCCTCGTGGTTCCCGGGGATCGACTCGTGCTCGGTGGAGGGGGAGACCCGCACCATCGTCACCGGGGCGGGGACCGCGCTCACCGAGCGCATGGTCACCAACGATCCCCTCCAGCGGCGCTTCCAGTACCGCCTGGACCTGCCCCTGCTACGGGAGCACCTCTCGACCCTCGACGTCGTGGAGCTCGACGAGGGGAGCTGCCTGGTCGTCTACGGGGTCGACGCCGACCCGGCAACGATGGCCCTGGTCATCGCCGGTGCGGCGGGCAACGCCCTGCGTACCCTCAAGGAGATGGTCGAGCAGGAGGAGGTCGGGTAGTGGGACGCAAGATCCTGCTCGTCACCACCGATCAGCAGCGTTACGACACCCTGGGCTGCAACGGAGGGCAGCTGGCCCGCACCCCGGTGGTGGACCGGCTGGCGGCAGAGGGCATCCGCTACGAGCGGGCCGTGCCCCAGTCGGTGGTGTGCATGCCCTCGAGGTCGACCATCCTGACCGGGCAGCACCCGTCCACCCACGGGGTGTGGATGAACGGTGTGCCCCTGCCCCCGGGTGCCCCCTCGTTCGCCGAGCTCCTGCGTCGCTCCGGTTACCGCACGGCGCTGGTGGGCAAGGCCCACTTCGAGCCGTACCTGGACCCGTTCCTGCGGTTCCAGGAGAACCGGGTGCCGCTCGGCGGGGACCTGCCGGCCGGCGGAGCCCACCGCGGGTTCGAGCACATCGAGACGGCCACCCACGGGGTGGCCGGGCCGCTGCACTACGCCCAGTGGATGCGCGCCAATCACCCCGAGGCGCTCGGTGGATTCTTCGCCGTGCTGGACTCCGACCTGCAGGTGAGCGGCCAGGGCGGCGGCGACACCGGGGCGCCGCAGGTGAAGCTCAATCCCGTGCCGAGGGAGTGGTACCACACCGACTGGGTCGCCGAGCGCACCATCGCCTGGCTGGAGGGCCTGGCGGCCGACGAGGACTGGTTCTGCTGGATGAGCTTCCCGGACCCGCACCACCCGTGGGACCCGCCCCGGTCCGAGATCGGGCGGGTGGACTGGCGCGACGTTCCGCTCCCGGCCGGCTACGCCCCCGGCCGGGAGACGAGGGAGGCGGTGATCGACTCCAAGCCGCGGCACTGGCGGCTGTGGTACGACGGGGCCCTGGTGTCCAACTACGAGGCCCCGGCCCGGTGGGTGCCGGCGACGCTCACCCCCGACCAGGTGCGGGAGGTCAACGCCCTCAACGCGGTCGAGTGCGAGCTCATAGACGAGGCCCTGGGACGGGTGCTGGCGGCGATCGGGAGGAAGGGCTGGGCCGACGACCTCGACGTCATCTTCACCACCGACCACGGCGAGCTCCAGGGGGACTTCGGGCTGCTCTTCAAAGGCCCGTACCACGTCGACGGCCTGATGCGGCTGCCCCTGGTGTGGCGACCGGCGCCGTCGACCGGCCTGTGCCCGGCGGTGGTGGGTGCGCCGGTGGGCCTGGTCGACCTGGCCCCGACCATCTGCGGGGCGGCCGGGGTGGCCGTCCCGGAGTGGATGGAGGGCCGGCCGTTGCCGGTCGACGACCCCGACGCGGCCGAGCGCGGGTTCGGCCGGGTGCTCACCGAGTGGGACAGCGAGCTGTTCGGGGTCGACGTGCACGTCCGGACCATCACCCGGGGTGGCCTGGTGTGCAGCACCTACATGCCCGGCACGGTCCATGACGGCACAGAGGGGGAGCTCTACGACCTGATCGACGACCCCCTCCAGTTCGTGAACCGGTGGGACGACCCGGCGTGGCGGGCGGTACGCGACGACCTGGTGGCGGAGCTGCGCGCCGCCGCGCCTCCGGCCCGGCCCAGAGCGGAGCTGGAAGCCCCGGTCTGATCTCAGGCCGGCCCGGCCAGGTCCCGGCGCATCCGGGAGCTGGCCAGGGCGGCGTGGTTCAAGATGTTGCGGGCCATGGACGAGTCGTACTGGGCGGCCCGGGCCGCGTATATGGCCTGGCGGGCCTCGTGGACCTCGGCCGAGCGCGGCTCGGCCAGCACCGCGAACTCGATCAGGTGGCACGCCAGCCGGAGCTCGCCGGCATCCATCAGCTGGCGGGCCCGCTCGACCACCGGGCCCACGCCGCCCGCCAGCTCCACCCACGCCGAGGCCTGCTCGTGGCGGGGGGCCGGCAGAAGGTTGTCCGGTTCGCCGTCGTACCAGCCGCCGTAGCGGCGCCAGACGTTGCGCACCAGGAACTGCGGATGGTCGTACACCGGTCTCAGGTACGGCTTGGAGAGGAGGTCTCCGGGGATCTCCACGCCGTGGATGACCTGGTCGAGGGTGCAACCCTGGTTCATGAGTGCGAGGGCCTGCTCCTCGATGGTGTCGAGCAGGTCCGCGGTGTCGGTCAGCGCCTGGCGTATGCGCTCGGCTCCGAAGATGGGCAGGCCATGGCCGGAGAGCATGATCTCGGCGCCGAGGCCGGCCATCTGGCGCAGGGCGACGGCCCAGTCGCTCAGGTAGCGCTGCACCTTCTGCGGGTTGCCGGCGTTGGGGACGGCGTAGATGAACAGGTCTCCGGGGTGGAGGAGGCGCCGTTCGGGTACCCACGTCCAGGTCGCGTCGTCGGTCTCACCACGGCCGTGGTGCAGCTCGAAGGTCAGATCCCCGTGCCGGAACGTCAAGCGGTCGTGGTAGGTCACGTCGGGGAAGCGGTAGTCGATGGGCCAGGTGAACTCCTCGACCGGCAGGCCGAACTGGCGCTTGTTGATGGCGGCGTTCCAGCCGGCGGTCCGCTGGTACCGGCGGAAGTGGTCGGGCATGGCGGCGTGGCCGTAGACGGTGGGGGCCGGCCACCGGCGGTTGCGGGCCTCCTCCTCGAAGCGGGCCGTGCCGAACACGTGGTCGACGTGATGGTGGGAGTAGACGGCGGCGGCCAGCCGGCTGTCGGGCCGCCACGACCGCACCCCGTCGTAGACGACGTCACGGTCGAACAGCCCCCCGGTGTCGAGCATCACCAGGCCGTCGCCGCTGTCGACCGCCGTCACGCTGGCCAGGCTCTTCAGGTAGAGGACCCCATCGGCGATCTCCTCGGTCACCCGGTCGGCGACCGGCCGGACCGGGTGGTGCTCGTGGACCAGGTCGCCCTCACCTTGCCAGTGGCGCTCGGCCAGGTCGCGGATGGTCGTTCCAGGCCTGCCGGTGGTCATCTCGATCTACCCCTCCTGCACCTCGACTCGGTGGGGGCAGTCTAAGAGCGGTCCGCGCTCCGGTGGCGCCCGGGCGGATGCGGCCCCCGGCCGGAGGCTCTACCGCTTGATCAGCAGCGCTTCGACGGCTGTGGTCCACGCCCGGCGGACCTGGGTCCTGGACCGGCCGTACTCGGTGACCATCAGGTCCCAACCGTCGAACGAGACGATGACGTCGAGCAGGGCCACCAGGTCGTCGGCCTCGGCCCGGGACCGGGCCTTCAACTCGGCAGCGAAGTGCTGGCGGACCTGGCTGTCGAGGATCTTGCGGTAGTGCCGGATGTCCTCGGCGATGATGGGAGCGTAGGGAGCTCTCATCTGGGCGGTGCGGGCCGGCCCCGCCAGCAGCTCGTTGATCTTGATGCGGGTGTCGACGAAGCGGCGGATCCTCGACTCGAGCGGGCCGTCGTCGGCCGCGCTCTCCAGCAGGGGTTCCACCCGCTCGAAATGCCTCTGGATGACCGCCCTCCGCAGGTCGTCGAGACCCTCGAAGTAGCGGAATATGGACCGGGCCGACAGCCCGGACCGCTTGGTCAGCTGCTCGATGGACGGGTCGAGCTCGCCTTCGTCCATGAGGGACAGGGCCGCTTCGACCACGTCCTCCCGGTTTCGTTCCCGCCTCGCCGTCCGTCCGTCCAGAGCTCCCGTCATATCCTCCAGTCTACCCATAGGCGTCTTTATGACAGTTGAGCAGAAAAAAAAGTGGGAAAATCCCGGGCTATTCGGACCACCCTTTTTGGCTTTTAAACAGGGGAGTCGGAGCGCCCGGGTCGTGGATGGCCGTCACGCCGGCCGGTCGACGCGCCCGGCGAACTGCGGTATCACTTCCGTCAGCTGCGCCGGTTGATCCTCCTGCGGGAAGTGCCCGGCCTCGGCAATTCCCGTGTGCGTCTCCCGGGCCGCCCGGCGTCACTCGCCGCAGGTCTGCGGGGTCTGGCCGGGCACCAGCCCCGGCGGGACGTACACCCCGTGGTAGATCGACGAGGAAGCCGGGTCCACCGTGGCGGTCCCGTCGTAGGCCGGTGATGCCACGGTGGTGGGGGTGGTGGTGGCCGGGGTGGCGGCCGGTCCGGCACCCGCTACGGTGCCGGCGAAGGTCGTACCCACCACGACCTCCAGGTTGTACGGGGTGGGCGTGAGGGAGCCGTCGAGCACCAGGCTGGCCCCGCCCGACAGCTGGCTGCGCAGCTGCTCGGCGGCCGCCAGAGCATCGGGGGCGTAGCGGATCTCGGTGCTCCGCAGTCCCTGCACCGGGGAGTGGTAGGAGACGTCGACCTGGTAGCCGAGGCGGCCCAGGTCCTGCGCCGCCCGTCCGGCCGCCCCGGCGGAGCCGCTGCCGTCGGCCACCTCCACCCGGACCGTGGACGGCTGCACCGTGGTGGTGGGAGGGGTGGCGGCCGGGGTGGTGGTCGACGGGGCCACCCGCGGCGGCTGGCCGACGTCGAGCCACTTCTGGATCACGGCCTGTCCCTGCTGGGTCTGGGGGTCGAGCGCCCCCGGGACCGAGACCGAGTTGACCGCCGGGTAGGTGTAGGAGGGTATGTCCGACAGGTTGGCGCTGCGGTAGTCCCGGGCCAGGTCGAGGATCAACGAGTTGCCGAACCCGCTGTCGAGGGTGAGGTTCTTGGTTATCCCCGAGATGATGCTGTTGAGCTCCACCAGGTTGGTGGGTGCGACCTTGCGGGCCTTGCGGGCCAGGTCGCGCACGAACGCCTGCTGGCGCTGGATCCGGGCCAGGTCGCTCTCCGGGTACAGCTGGTAGTGCCACACCCCGTCGATCTGGTACTGGTACTCCCGGGACCGGACGAAGCCGAGCGCCTGGTTGCCGCTGAGGTTGTAGCAGCCGGCGGCCGGGATATCGAGCAGTGAGAACTGGTCCCGGGCCGGGGTGGGGAACCACTGCTCGACGCCGCCCACGGCATCAGCCAGGGCCCGGAACGTGTCGAAGTTGAACTGGGCGACGTGGTTGACCTGGATGCCGAAGTCCTGGTCGAGCACCTGCACGAGCAGGGACGGGGTGCCGCTGTTGAAAGCGGTGTTGATGCGGGTGCGGCCGTAGCCGGGGATCTGGACCAGGGTGTCGCGCGGGATGGACAGCAGGGCGAGGGAGCGGGTCTGCGGCACGACCCTGACCAGGATGATGCTGTCGGAGCGCTGGCCGGTCACCTGGGTGTCGCTGCCGAACTGGGCGCCGCCCCCCGCCCCCAGGTTGCGGGTGTCGGACCCGATGACCAGGAGGGTGAACGGGGCGATGCTCGGGCCGCTGGAGCTGCTCTGCGAGCTGTGACCCTGGGGGTGGAGACCGGGGATGTGGACCCGCTTCAGCTGGCCCAGGCGCCACTGCACGTAGCCGAAGGCCGACGCCGACACCACCAGCAGCAGCGCCGATACCACGTTGACCCCGATGAGGGTCCGGCGGGGCCAGCGCCGGCGGGTGCGGCGGATCCGGCGGTGGGCTCGGCCCCTCGGCTGGCCGCCACCGGAGCGCGACGCCCGGTAGCCCAGCTTGCGCAGCCGCTCCAGGACGTCCGGCGCCGCCTGGCGGGGTGCGGACGGCTGCGCCGGCGGCTGCCCGTCTGAGGGCGGCTCAGGCTCGGTCACGGCTCTGCCGGTGACCGACCCCGGCCCCCGGGGTGTGGTGGCGCTCGCCGCGGGTCATCAGCGCGCTGAGGATACCCCCTCGGGCCGGACAATGGTGGGCGCCCACCTCCCCGAATGGGAGCCGGGCCGGGCGGGTAGCTCTAGGGCATGGCCAAGTCACCCCGCGACCTCGACGACGACGAGCTGATCGCCCATCTCCGGGAGGACACCAAGAAGGTGAGGGCTGGCGAGCCGGCGGAGGAGAACGCCCCGGTGGATCTGGGGGACCCGCCGGTCGAGCTCGACGTGGACGGCGTCGAGACGGACTGACCAGCCCCCCGGGCCGGTCGGCCCGGGGTGGGTGCGACGGGTCAGCCGGCCGCCCCGCTCAGCTCCGGCGGGACCGAGTCGAGGGCCGCCCCGATGGCCGCCATCAGGCGGCGGGCGGACTCCGGGGTGAGCTCTAGCGCCACCCGGGCCGACGGTCCCCGGGCCGGGTCGGCCACGTCGATGTTGAGCGTGTGGTCGGCCATGGCGTGAACCGGATGATCGAAGTACACGGTCAGGTCCGAGACCGTCATCCAGGCACTGCCCGGGCCCTTGGCGCTTCCTGTCACCTTCTCCGAGAACGTCGAGTAGGTGCACATGCTCAGGCCCCCAGGTGCCGGGCGTAGAACTGCGCGATGCGCTCCCACCCGTCATTGGCCGCCGCCACGGAGTAGGACGGGCGGTCCACCGAGAAGAATGCGTGGCCCGCGCCGTCGTAGCTGTGGAAGTCGTGCTGCTTGGCGTTGGCCGTCAGGATCTCGTCGAGCTCCGCGACCTGGGCCGGGCTGGGGTACTGGTCGTCGGCGCCGAACAGGCCGAGCAGCGGGCAGCGCAGGTCGGGGAGCTGGTCGACCAGGTTCTTCACCTGGAGGGGGAAGCCCTCCGGCGGTGTGCCGGTCACGAAGGCGCCGTAGCAGTCCACCGCCGCGTCGAGGTCCAGGTTGCAGGCCGCTAGGACGCTCTGGCGGCCACCCGAGCAGTAGCCGATCACGCCGACCTTCTTGTTGGAGCTGGGCAGGGACCTGAGATGGTCGGCCGCCCCGGCCACGTCGCCGATCAGCCTCTCGTCGGGCACCCCTCCCTGGGCCCGGGCGGTCGCCGCGGCGTCGTCGGGGGCCGCGCCGGGCGCCTCTCTCCAGTACAGGTTGGGGCAGATGGCGTCATAGCCCATCTCGGCGAACCGCCTGACGATCTCCTTGGTGGCCCGGTCATAGCCGGGCATGTGGTGGATGACCACCACGCCCCCCCGGCTGCCCCCGTCATCGGGGGTGGCCAGGTACGCCTCGATCGCATCCCCCGACGCGCCGCTGATCGTGATGGTCCGCGCTGACAAGTTCTCGCTCATGCTTCCGGTGTAATACCGCTTCTGCGTATCCGGCAACATGTGCCCAACGGCCACCCGGCGGCGGTACAGTCACCCAAGTGAGCGACGAGCGCATCGGCCTGCTCGAGGAGATGTTCCGGGCCTCCCCCGACGCGCTCATCGTCGTCGGCGCCAGCGGGGTGATCGAGGTGGCCAGCCCGGCGGTGCAGCACCTGTTCGGCTATGCCCCCGAGGAGTTGCAGGGCCAGCCGGTCGAGGTCCTGCTCCCCGAGGCGGTGAGGTCCCTGCACACCCGGCACCGCCAGGCCTACACCGCCGCTCCGGAGCGCCGCCCGATGGGCGTCGGTCTGGACCTGAGAGCCCGGCGGCGCGACGGCTTCGTGTTCCCCGTCGACGTGAGCCTGGTGCCCACCGAGATCGACGGGCGGGTACGGGTGGGGGCGTTCGTGCGTGACGCCACCGAGAGGCGCCGGGGAGAGGACCTGCTGCGATTCGTCAACGAGATCAGCCGCGGTGTGATCGCCGGCGAGCCGACCCCCGGCCTGCTCCAGATGACGGCCGGGCGGGCCCGCCTGCTGGTCGGGGCGGCGTCGGCGTGGATCTCCGTGCAGTCCCCCGACGACGACACCATGGTCGTGGCGGCGGCCGACGGTGAGGCCGCCGGGTCGCTCCTCGGAGCGCTGGTGCCGGCCTCCATCAGCCTGGCGGCCCGGGCCATGCTGCGGGGGGAGACGGTGGTGGTCGGCGACATGGCGTCCGAACCCGATGTGCTGGCCGAGGCCCGGGCTGCCGGCTTCGCCGGTGGCGTGTACGTCCCGATGCAGGCCGAGGACGGCCCGGTCGGGAGCCTGGTGATCGCCCGCCGCCCCGGGCAGCCGGCCTTCACCGCCGGCGAGGTGGCCGCCGCGGAGGTGTTCGCGGCGGCGGCGGCCATCGTGCTGGCCCTGGGGTCGGCCCGGGCTTCGCTGGAGCGGATGCGCATGTCGTCGGAGCACGAGCGCATCGCCCGCGACCTCCACGACACCGTCATCCAGCGGTTGTTCGGCCTGGGCATGCGCCTGCAGGCCGCCGAACGCCTCGCCGATCCGGTGGTGGGCGAGCGGATCCGGGCGACGGTCGACTCCATCGACGACGTCATCAGGGAGATACGCGAGACCATCTTCGACCTCAACCGTCCTCCCGGGGCGGAGGGCCGTCCCAACCTGAGATCCCACCTGCGCAAGGTGGTGGACGAATCGGTCGAGAGCCTGGGCTTCCGGCCCCGGCTGGCGTTCCGGGGCCCGGTTGAGGCGACCATCGGCGACGCCCTGATGGGCCCTCTCGGGGCGGTCCTGCGCGAGGCCCTGGCCAACGTCGGGCGCCACGCCAAGGCCACCGCCGTGGACGTGGTCCTGGCGGTGGGCGACGGGTGGGTCACCCTCAGCGTGTCCGACGACGGGGTGGGCTTCTCGCCCGGCCCGGCGGCCGGCCACGGCCTGGAGAACATGCAGGCCCGGGCCGCCCAGTTCGGTGGCGAGTTCAGCGTGGTGCGGCGCAACCCGGGGGGCACGCTGGTCCAGTGGCGGGTACCGCTGGGCCGAGCCGGTTGATGGGGACTTTCGGCCCTATTCGCCATTCCGGAACACGGCGACCATTGGCCGCGTGTCTCGTCGCGCGAACTCCGGCCCGGCCGGCCGGAGCTGAGTCCCGTTGCGGTCCCTCGCAGTGAGCGTCTACGCCGAGATGCTGAAGCTGGCTCTCCAGGAGGACGACCGGGTCGACGACACGGTGGCGGGGCTCGTGGACCAGGCGCTGGCCCGCCGCCCGGACCTGGACACCGGTGGGGACGCCGCCAGCCGGCTGGCCCGGGCCCTGGCCTACGACGTGACCCTGGTCAGGCTGTGCGAACGGCTGGGGATCGACCACGAGATGACCGGGCCGCGGGCCGGGCCCACGGCCCGCCGGCACGCCGAGAGGGTTCTGGCAGCCAAGCTGCCCGAACTTGGAGCAGGGATCAGGCAGGGCTGATGGGACCGGACGAGCCAACTCACCTCAGGGAAGCGTGGAGTATCAGATGAGCGAAGAAGCAAGGATCTCGGTGTTCCTCCTCGACGACCACGAAGTGGTCAGGGAAGGCCTGCGCCACCTGCTGGAGGCCGAGGACGACATGGCCGTGATAGGGGAGGCGGCGACGGCTACCGAGGCCCTGGCCCGGATCCCCGAGCTGCGCCCCCGCGTGGCCGTCCTCGACGTCCGCCTACCGGACGGCAACGGGGTGGAGGTGTGCCGGGAGGTGCGCTCCCAGCACCACGACATCGCCTGCCTGATGCTCACGTCGTTCTCCGATGACGAGGCGGTGTTCGACGCCATCATGGCCGGGGCCTCGGGGTATGTCCTCAAGGAGGTGAGGGGATCGGATCTGGTCACCGACATCCGAAAGGTGGCCGCCGGCCACTCCCTGCTCGACCCGGAGCTGACCAGCCGGGTCATGGCCCGGATGCGTACCCAGAAGACCGAGGACCGTACCGACCAGCTCACTCCGCAGGAGCAGCGGATCCTGGACCTGATCGCCGAGGGCATGACCAACCGCCAGATCGCCGAGAACATGTACCTCTCGGAGAAGACGGTGAAGAACTACGTGTCCAACCTGCTGGCCAAGCTCGGCATGAGCCGCCGCACCGAGGCCGCGGTGTACGCGGTACGCCACCAGGGCCGGG
>JAKAXN010000078.1 GCA_021816565.1 Actinomycetes bacterium | reverse complement strand
CTGGCGGCCATCACCGCCTTGAAGCAGATCTGCGACCACCCGGCCGCTTTCCTCGGCCAGGACGACGACCAGGACACGCTGGCCAACCGGTCCGGCAAGCTGGCCCGGCTGGAGTCCATCGTCGAGGAGGTCTTCGCGGCCGGCGAGCGGATCCTGGTGTTCACCCATTTCGCCCAGTGGGGCGAGAAGCTGGCCCGGTACCTCTCCGAGCGAACCGGTCAGCGCATCGGCTGCTACCACGGAGGGCTGAGTCGGACCGTACGCGACGACCTGGTGGCCGAGTTCCAGGCCGGTACCGGAGCCGGGGCGCTGGTGCTGTCCATCAAGGCCGGCGGCTCGGGCCTCAACCTGACCGCCGCCAACCACGTGGTGCTCTACGACCGCTGGTGGAACCCCGCGGTGGAGGACCAGGCCCGGGACCGGGCGTGGCGTATCGGCCAGCAGAACACCGTCATGTGCCACCGCCTGGTGTGTCCCGGCACGGTGGACGAGCGGGTGGAGGAGATAGTGGCCGGCAAGCGCCGCATCGCCGGTATGGTCCTCCCGGCCCGCAGCACCCTCGGCGACCTCGACGCCGAGCAGCTGCGCGCCGCGCTCGGGCTGCAGGACGAGGAACTGGTCGAGGAGGAGGCTCCATCCGAGGAGCCCACCGAGGAGGAGGCGGCGTGACCGGCCGGTCCGGCCACCCGTCCGGGAAGGAGCGGCGGTGAGCAAGCGCAGGCGACCGGCGGCGTCGCGCCGGCTGGCGGAGCAGCGTTTCTGGGGGGCTGACTACCAGCCCGCCGAGGCGACCACCAGCATCCGGCCCACCCCCGAGCCCGGCGTCCTGGTCCGGTCCCTGGGGGCGCCGCCGCTGGCCTTCGACCCGAACGTGGCCATGCGCCACCTGACCGCGGTCTACGAGGAAGCCGTCCGGGCCGGGACGGCCCTGGCGGCCGCCAACGGCCTCCTGGCCGATCCGGCCGAGGACGACTGAGCGCCGCCCCCCGGGCGGCGCTCCCATCGTCTGGATCCCGGTCCGGCCCGGCCGGCGGGGGTTTGCGGGCTACTTGTAGCGGTAGGTGATGCGGCCCCGGGTCAGGTCGTAGGGGCTGATCTCGACCTGGACCTTGTCTCCCGGCAGGACCCTGATGCGGTTCATCCGCATCTTGCCGGAGTTGTGGGCCAGGACCTCGTGACCGTTGGCCAGCTGGACCTTGAACATGGCGTTCTTGAGGGCCTCGCTCACCGTGCCTTCCAGCACGATGGCGTCCTCCTTACCTTGAGCCAGCACTACTCCTCTCATACGGGCGGCCGTGGGGCCAGCCGGAACTCATCCTCACCATTCTACGGGTTCGCGCGCATCTCGGCGCCGGCCGTTGGTCACCCGCCGACGGCCCGGGTCAGGCCCTTGGCGAATTGCCAGATGGGCCGGGAGCTGCCCGACACCGAATCCATCACCGACCGGAAGGCGGTCACGAACCATTCGATGTCCTCACCGGTGGTGACCAGCGGCGGCAGGAGCTTCAGCACGTCCATGTGGTCGCCGGCCGTCTGGGTCAGGATGCGGTGCTGGTCGAACAGGGCGCACACCACGATCTGGGTGAACAGGCCCTTGCGGGCCGCGCTGAGCGGGGCGTAGCGGGCCCGAAGCCGGAGCGACTGGGGCATCCCGAACTCGATGCCGATCATGAGGCCCCGACCCCGGACGTCGGTGATGAACTCGTACTCCTCCGCCATGCGGCGCAGCGCGGCCGTCAGCTCGGCACCCCGCTCTGCGGCGTTGGCGATGAGGCCCTCGTCGTCGAGCACGGCCAGCGCGGCCAGCCCGGCCGCCGCCCCGGTGTTGTTGTGGCTGTAGGTGGTGTCGTGCACCAGCACCCTGGTCATGGAGGAGTACACCTTGGAGAAGACTCGCTCGGTGCCGAGGGTGGCGGCCACCGGGGCCACCCCCCCGGAGAGGGTCTTGGCCACCGTCACCAGGTCGGGGTGGACCCCGTCGTACTCGAAGCTGAAGAACTTCCCGGACCGGCCCAGGCCGCTCTGGACCTCGTCGCAGATCAGCAGCGCGCCCTGGGCGTGGAGCAGCTCGGCCGCCCCGGCCAGGTAGCCGGGCGGGGCGACCTGGACACCCTTGCCCTGGACCGGCTCGACGATCAGCGCCGCCACGTCACCGGCCACCAGCTCCCGGCGCAGGGCGTCGAGGTCCCCGAAGGGGATCAGCGTTCCGGGCAGCAGCGGGCCGAAACCCTCCCGGAAGTCCGACCCGCCGTTGACCGACAGCGAGCCGGCGGTGAGGCCGTGGTAGGCGTGGGAGCAGTACAGGACCCGGCCCCGGCCGGTGGCGTAGCGGGCGAACTTGAGGGCTGTCTCCACCGCCTCGGTGCCGCTGTTGCACAGATACACCCGGTCCAGGTACGCGGCCCTCTTGATGAGGGCCTCGCCCAGCAGCCCGGCCAGCAGCGGGGTGTCCATCTTGACCAGATCGGCCAGGTCGGCGTCGAGGACGTCGTGGATGGCCTTGCGCACCACCGGGTGGTTGCGCCCCAGCCCGAACACCCCGAAGCCGGCCAGCCAGTCCAGGTAGCGCTCGCCGCTGCCGTCCCACAGGTAGGGGCCCTCGGCCCGGACCCACTGGCGGTCGAAACCGATGGAACGCAGCACTTTGGCCGTCTGGGGATTCAGGTACTTGGCCCAGAGATCAGCCCCCTCGCCGCCCCGAGCCGCAATCAAACCAGGCAGATCGAACCCCATGGGCCTACAAGTTAAGCGCTGACGGCGGCCCGTATGGATTGCCTCAGGGATTTTGTGGTCGCCATCACCGCGCTGGGCTCGTAGCCGCAGTGGGCCATGCAGTTGGCGCAGCGGGGGTCCTTGCCCCGGCCGTACTTGTCCCAGTCGGTGGTCTCGATGAGCTCCTTGTAGGTCTCGGTGTAGCCGTCGGCCATCAGGTAGCACGGCCGCTGCCAGCCGAACACCGAGTAGCTGGGGATACCCCAGGGAGTGCACTCGAACTCCACCTTGCCCTCCAAGAAGTCCAGGAACAGCGGGCTGTGGTTCAACCTCCAGTGCTTGCGCTTGCCGTCGGCGAACGCCTCGGCGAACAGTTCGTGGGAGGACCGGGTGCTCAGGAAGTGCACCTGGTCAGGGGCCTTCTCGTAGGCGTAGCCGGGGGAGATCATCATCTGGTCGACTTCCAGCTCGTCGTTGAGGAAGTCCAGCACCTCACGCACCGTCTTGGGGGAGTCGGTGTTGAAGAAGGTGCTGTTGGTGGTGACCTTGAAGCCCTTCTCCTTGGCCAGCTTGATGGCCGCCACCGCCTTGTCGAAGGTGCCCTCGCGGCTGACCGACTCGTCGTGGCGCTCCCTCAGGCCGTCGATGTGCACCACCCAGCTGAAGCGGTCGTGGGGCTCGAAGCGGTCGATCTTGCGCTGGAGCAGCAGCGCATTGGTGCACAGGTACACGAAGCGTCCCCGGTCGAGGAGCTCCTTGGTGATCTTGTCGATCTCGGGGTGGAGCAGCGGCTCCCCACCGGCGATGGACACCATCGGGGCGCCGCACTCCTCGATGGCACCGACCGCCTGCTCCACGCTCAGGCGCTTGCGCAGGATATCGGTGGGGTACTGGATCTTGCCGCAGCCGTTGCACTCCAGGTTGCAGGCGAAGAGCGGCTCCAGCTCGACGATCAGCGGGAACTTGTCCCGCCCGGTCAGCTTCTGGCGGGCCAGGTAGCTACCGATCTTGACGCTCTGGCGTAGGGGGATTCCCATCTATCGAACCTCCATGGGAAGGGGGAAATTGACGTTTTCTGTGCGGGTGGTGCGCGTCTCCACCGAAAGCGCACCGACGCCCCGCAGGGCGATGACGACCCGCTCGACGAGATGTGGCGGGGTGGAGGCGGCGGCGGTGACGCCGACCGTGCCGGCGTAGCGCAGCCATTCGAATCGCAGCTCGCTCTCGTCCTCTACCAGGACGGCCCGGCAGCCGGCCCGTTCGGACACCTCGACCAGGCGGGCCGCGTTGGACGAGTTGGAGGAGCCGACCACGATCATCAGGTCGCACTCCTCGGCGATGGCCACCACCGCGTCCTGGCGGTTCTGGGTGGCGTAGCAGATGTCGGCGGCGTGGGGGCCGACCACGGCCGGGTAGCGATCGGACAGCTCCGAGACGATGCCGGCCACGTCGGTAGGCGACAGGGTGGTCTGGGTGATGTAGGCGAGCCGGTCGGGATCACGGACGTCGAGCTTGTCGATGTCCTCGACGGTGGTGACCAGGCTGATGTCGTCCGACTCGCCGAGGGTTCCCTCGGTCTCGTCGTGGCCGGCGTGGCCGATCAGCACCATCTGGTAGCCCCGGTCGGCGAAGCGGCGCACCTCCCGGTGCACCTTGGCCACCAGGGGGCAGGTGGCGTCGACCACGGTGAGCTCCCGGGCCTCCGCCTCCCGGCGGACCCCGGGCGCCACCCCGTGGGCGGACAGGACCACGGTGGAACCGGGCGGGACCTCGTCGAGCTCCTGGACGAACACCGCCCCCCGCTCCTCGAGGTCCTGCACCACGTGGCGGTTGTGGACGATCTGGCGCCGGACGTAGAGCGGGCGGCCGTAGCGCTCCAGGGCCCGCTCGACGGTGGCGATGGCCCGCTCCACCCCGGCGCAGAACGACCGGGGGCCGGCCAGGAGCACTTGGCGGGTGGCGACGGTCCGGCCCCAGCCGTAGAGCACCGGGGCGGCCGCGCTCAGCCCCTTCAGGGCCTTCACCCCGCCGCTGAAGGTGGCCAGCGACCGCAGCTCCCGCTCGGGGGTGTCGGCGATGACCCGCACCACGGCGGCCGGCACGCCCCACGGGGCGCCGAGGAGGCAGGCGGTCTCGCAGTCCACGGCCAGCGCCCCGGTGGCCGCCAGGTCGGCCCGGCGGGCCGCCCCCTCCACCAGCCTGGCGGTGGAGATGACCGGACCGACCGTGACCGGGGCACCCCGGTCACGCAGCTCAGCGGCGATGATGCCGGCCGACTCGAGGACCGCCACGACGGTTCCGTCCTCGGCCAGGACCCGGTCGGCGACGACGATGGTCCCGGGCTGGACACCCGGACGCAGCCCCCCGGCGACACCGGCCACGGCGACGGCGCTGGGCCGGCGCGACGAGACCAGCGTCCCGGCGAACGCCGCCGCCCGGGCCGGGCCGGCCCCGGTGCGCACCACGTCGAGGTCGGGCGCTCCCCGGGTGACGGCGCGCGCCTCGAGACGCAGCGGGGCCATGACGATCAGGTCGGACGTCAGCTCTGGTCCCCCTTCAGGTAGCGGCCCAGAGCCATCACCGGCCACACCAGCCGGTACAGGTGGTAGTTGATGGTGAAGTCCCACGGGAATCCGGTACCCGTGAACTCGGGCTCGTCCCAGGTGCCGTCGGGCCGCTGGGTCCGCACCAGCCACTCCACCCCGCGCTCCGCCGCCGGGGAGTGGGCGTCGCCGGCGGCGATCAGGGCCAGCAGGGCCCACGCCGTCTGCGACGCGGTGGAGGTGCCCCGGCCCCGCCAGGATTCGTCCACGTAGGAGCGCAGGTCCTCGCCCCACCCTCCGTCGTCGTTCTGGTGGGCCTCGAGCCAGGCCACGGCCCGACGGATCCGGGGATCGGATCCGGACGTGCCGGCGGCGACGAGGGCCGGCACCGCCGCTCCGGTCCCGTACAGGTAGTTGACCCCCCAGCGACCGAACCAGGAGCCGTCCGGCTCCTGCTGACCCCAGAGCCAGTCGACGCCGCGACGCATCACGTCCGGGTCGACCCCCGGCTCCTCGGCCAGCATCTCGATTATGTGGGCGGTCACGTCAGCGGAGGGCGGGTCGGTGACCTCGCCGAAGTCGCAGAAGGGCAGGGCCGCCACCAGACCCGAGCTGTTGTCGGCGTCGAAGGCGCCCCACCCGCCCGAGCGGCTCTGCATGCCCACCGTCCAGCGCACCGCCCGTCGGCAGGCCTGGTCGATCCCGTCCGGGTCGGCACCGGCGGCCCGGCGCAGCGCCATGACCACCTCGGCGGTGTCGTCGGTGTCGGGGTAGTTGTCGTTGGCGAACTCGAAGGCCCAACCGCCCGGTTCGAGCTCCGGCCGGCGCACCGCCCAGTCGCCTTTGACCCGGACCTCCTCGCCGAGCAGCCAGCGGGCCCCGTCCCGGATCGAAGGGTGATCGGACGACAGTCCGGCGTCGGACAGGGCCACCACGGCCAGGGCCGTGTCCCACACCGGGGACTGGCAGGCCTCGATGCGCCGGCCCCTGTCGTCTTCGATGGTGAAGCCGTTGAGGCCGTCGAAGGCCGCCTTGAGGACCGGGTGGTCGAGCGGATAGCCGAGCAGGTGCAGGGCTATGACCGAGTAGACCACCGGCGGCTGGATGCCTCCCCACAGGCCGTCGGCTTCCTGGCGCTGGATGATCCACCGCTCGGCCCGGGCCATGGCGGCGTCGCGCAGGAGCCGGCGGGGGAGGAACCACGAGGGGAGGGCCTCGTAGCGGTGCAGCAGGCGGTCGAGGGCCCGGAACCGCCCGGCGGTGCTGGCGAGCGACGGACGCTCGGGGGTCGGGCGCTCGGTGCCCAGCTCGTCCAGGGTGAAAGGCAGCGGCCGGGCCGGGCGCAGCGACATGACCACCGTCAGGGCCACGACCGTCTGGCGGGCCCAGCAGGCGAAGTCGTAGATGTTGAGCGGCGCCTTCGGGGGCAGGAACATGATCTCGGGGGGCAGCACCGGCAGGTCGTCCCAGCTCCAGCGGCCGACCACCGCCAGCCAGATCCGGGTGAAGACGCGGCTGGCGGCGATACCGCCCTGCGACCGCACCCATGCTGCGGCCTTCCGCATGTGCCCGGCGTCGGGGCTGTCGCCGGCCAGGCGCAGGGCCACGTAGGCCTCGATGGTGGCCGACAGGTCCCCGGGGCCGCCGTGGAAGGTGGCCCAGGTGCCGTCGGGCTTCTGGTTGCCCCGGATCCACCGGGCGGACCGGGCGGCCAGGTCGGGCTCGAGTATGCCGAGGAAGTGGCGGAGCATCAGGTCCTCGGCGTCCATCGTCACGTTGGTCTCGAGCTCGGCCTTCCACCAGCCGTCGCTGCTCTGCAGGCCGATCAGGTGGTCGGTGGCCGCCTTGAGGGCCCGGCTGGCATCCTCGGCCGGGCTGGCCGCGGCGGCGGGGGTGGGGCTGTCGAGAGCGGTCAAGACTCCCGCTCCACCACGTAGACGGCCAGGTCGGCCAGGTCCCGGTGGGGGATGGCCGACAGCCGCACCCGCTCGAGGGCCCCGAGGGCGGCGTCGAGGTTGGCCTTGGCCCGCACGGTGGTCCACTCCCGCCCGCCGCAGGCCTCCACGAGGTAGCGGGCCCGCTCCACGGCGTCGGTCTCGAGGGGGGCCAGCGGCTCGGTCGAGCCCTCCGGACCGAGGATCAGCTCCCTCAGCTCGTCGGCCTCGGCCCCGCCGGCGGCCAGGGCCGACACCACCGGCATGGACTTCTTGCGCTGACGCAGGTCCCCGCCGGCCGGCTTACCGGTCCGTTCGGGGTCACCCCAGATCCCGAGCAGGTCGTCGATGGCCTGGAAGGCCAGGCCCAGGTGCCGGCCGTAGTCGCGCAGCGCCCCGACCGTGGCCTCCGGGGCCCCGGCCAGGATGGCGCCGATGCAGGCGGCCGACCCGAGCAGCGCCCCGGTCTTGGCCGCGCACATGGCGGTGCACTGCTCCACGCTCACGCTGCGGCGCTTCTCGAAGGCGATGTCGTCGGCCTGGCCGGCGATCATGGCTGCGGTGGCGTCGGCCAGGTCCGCCGACGCCGCCGGGCCGGTCGCCGGGTTGCTCTCCAGCAGCACCTGGTGGGCCAGCACCTGAAGGGCGTCACCCGCCACGATGGCCGGGCCGACCCCGTAGGCCGACCACACGGTGGGCCGGTGGTGACGCTCGGTGTCGGTGTCGATGATGTCGTCGTGGATCAGCGAGAAGTTGTGGACCAGCTCCACCGCCACCCCGCCGGGGACACCCACCTCCGGGTCGGCCCAGGCCGCCTCGGCCCCGAGGATGGCCAGGGTGGGGCGCACCCCCTTCCCGCCGGGCGCCTCGACCGGGTTGCCGTCGCTGTCGGTCCATCCCATGTGGTACGCGGCGATCTGACGTATCTCCGGCGCCAGCCGGTCGATGGCCGCGGTCAGAGCGGGATGGATGGCCCGGCGCGACCGGGCCAGTACGTCGGAGACACCGATGGTCGGGGTCACGCCACCTCCTGGGATATGCGGGGTGATTTTCGTAATCGGGGGCCTTCCCCGTCGGGGGCCGGCCGGTTGGTGCCGGAGATCCCGGCCAGCGACCGGGCCGCGGCCCAGCCGCTGCGGACGGCGCCTTCCATGGTCGCCGGCCACCCGGTGGAGGTCCACGCCCCGGCCAACGCCAGACCGCTCAGCTCGCTACGGCTGGAAGGCCGGATCGCGTTGCTGCCCGGCGCCGCCCGGAAGGTGGCCCGGCGCTCCTTGGTGACCAGCGAATCAACGAGGCGGGCCTCCCGGGCGGCCGGTAGCAGACGCTCGATTTCCTGAGCGGTGGACGCCACGAGGTCCTCGGGGCGCCGGCCGAGCAGGTCATCGGCGGCCGACAGGGATACAGCCAGGTACTGGCGGCCACCTACAGAGTTTCCCTGCCCCGGCGATCTCAAACCGGACGACTCGCTCCGGTCGAACACCCACTGCACGGGGGAGCGGTGGCCGGCGAGCAGGTCCCGGTCCATGACCGGCCGGTCGTAGACCAGGTGCACGTCGACAATCCCCGACGACCCGAGCTGCGGCCAGCGCTCCTGGCCGGCGACCACGCCGGCGGGCAGCACCTCCGCGGCCTCCTCGTGGGGAAGGGCGCACACCACCGAGTCGGCGGACACCGTGCCGTCCTCCAGGCACACCTCCCACCGGGCCGGGGCCCCGCCTCCGGAGGGCCCGTCGACGGGGCGGATGGCCCGGGCCCGGACGGATCTTCTGACCTCCACCCCGGCCCGGTCCAGGGCGTCGGCCGACCGCTCGCCGTGCAGGCGGCCGAGCGGAACCCGGCTCCAGCCGATGTCGGCGGCCGACGGCGAGCTGAGCAGGCCGGTCTTGAACACCATGGCCGCCGTGGCCAGCGACGCCTCCGAGGCCGGTAGGTTGACGGTGGGGACGGTGATGAGGTCCCAGACGGCGGCCACCGCCCGGGGGGACTGCCCTCGGGCGACCAGCCAATCACCGAAGCTGACCCGGTCCAGCCGGGGGTCGTCGAGGTCCAGGCGGGCCAGGCCCAGCAGGGCCCGGCCCAGCATCAGCCGGTCCCCGGTCGAGATGTGGGGATAGGTCAGGAGCGATCCGGCCAGGTGCAACGGCACCGGCAGGTCGCGCCGGCGCAGCCGTCCGACGACGGGAGCCGCGCCGGGACCGGCACCGGGCGCCACCACGGCTATGTCGAGGGGCCGGGGCGGCTCAACGTCGCCGCCCGAGCCGATGCGCTCGAGGAAGCCCAGGTAGGCGTCGCAGCAGGCCAGGTAGACGTGCTGGCCGTTGTCGACGCTCAGGCCGTTGTGATCGAACGACCAGGTCAGACCGCCCAGGCGGCGGCGCCGCTCGAGGAGCGTCACCCGGGCTCCGAGGTCGGCGCATTCGAGGGCAGCCGAGATCCCGGCCAGGCCGGCTCCCACCACGGCCACGTGACAGCCGGCCAGCGGGGCGGCGCTCATGCGTCCCCCACGGTCAGGGCCCGCAATGCCACGACGGTCTTCTGCCAAGCCGGCAGCGACACCCGCCGGGTCAGCACCGCGGCGGGATCCCGGCGGATGGTGGTGAGCAGGCGCCGGTAGATACCGGCCATGGCCGCTGTGCACGCCCGCGACCGCCGGTCGAGCAGCGGCAGGAGGGTCAGGCCCCGCTGGTACCACTCCTCGGCCCTACCGGACTCGAAGGCGACCAGGGCCACCAGGTCCTCGCGGCTGCCCTCGAGGTTGCGACCCAGCCCGAAGCGGTCCAGGTCAGCCCCGGGTAGGTACACCCGACCCATCTCCCGCTGGTCCTCCACGATGTCGCGCAGGATGTTGGTGATCTGCAGGGCGACGCCCAGGTCGTCGGCCAGCGGCTCCGCCCGGACGGGGTCCGAGCTGCCGTAGACGGCCAGGCTCAGCCGGCCCACCGTCCCCGCCACCCGCCGGCAGTAGCCGACCAGGTCGTCGAAGGTCTCGTAGCGGGTGCCGGCGACGTCCATCTCGCAGCCCTCGACGAGCTCGTGGACGGCCGAGAGGGGCAGCGGGTAGCGCCGGCACACGTCGGCCATGGCGGTGAGGACCGGGTCGGCCGGATCGGCCTGGCCGCTGCGCAGCCCGTCGACGTCCTTGTGGACGCCGGCCAGGGCATCGAGCTTCTCGCCGGCCGGGGCGTCGCCGTCGCCGATGTCGTCGATGCGCCGGGCCAGGGCGTAGAGGGCGGACATGGCCCGACGCTTCGGCGCCGGCAGCAGCTTTATCCCGTAGGAGAAATTTCGGGCCTCCGCGGCGGTGATCTCCTCGCAGCGGGCATACGCCTGGTCCAGATCCACGCCCTAGACCTTCCCAGCCAGGGCCGTCAGCAGCACCGTCGTCACCCGGCGGGCCACCCGGGACGGCCTGGGGTGCCCCGCTGGGCGCAGCACGTCGAAGTCCCGCCCGGCGATGGTGTCGAGGGCGGCGTGGCCACCGGCCCAGAAACCGGCGACGGCCACCCGGCAGCGCCCGGGCAGGGCGGACAGCAGGGGCCGGCCCCGGTCCAGCCAGTCCCTGGCCCGGGCCACTTCGAATGCCATGAGGGCCCGCAGGGCCGGCGAAGCCGGCCCGGTGCCGGCCAGCTCGCCCGGCTCCACGCCGAAGCGGCGGAGGTCCACGTCGGGCAGGTACACCCGGCCGGCCAGGGCGTCCTCGCGCACGTCCTGCCAGTGCTCGACCAGCTGCAGCCCGGTGCAGATGGCATCGGACAGCTCCGTCCGCCTGGTGTCGGAGAAACCGAAGGCGGCCAGGACCAGCCGTCCCACCGGGTCGGCGGACAACCGGCAGTACTCCCGCAGCTCGTCGAAGGTGGCGTACGACGCCACGTCCTGGTCCCGCCGGTTGGCCTCGATGAGGTCGAAGAGGGGATCCGGGCTGCTCCCGAGGGCCCGGACGGCTCGGGCCGCCCCAGCCACCAGGCCGTGGCGGCCGGCCGGGTCCTCGAGCGCGGCCGCGGTCTCGGCCTGCAGCCAGTCCAGCGCCGCCCGGCGGTCCCCCTGGTAGGCGTCGCCGATCTGGTCGACCAGGCGGGCGTAGCCGTAGAAGGCCAGGAGATGGTTCCGGCTGCGGCTGGGTAGAACCAGCGACGCGACCGTGAAGTTCTCGCCGGCGGCCCGGCCGAGAATCTCTGAGTCGCTGGGCAGGCCGGGGGGCGGGCCCGCAATGCTGGAGGTGTAAGACAATGACCGCGTGGTCACCATCTGTACGCGCCGCGCAGGGTGCCTGTCAAGCACCGCGGGCGTAGGCTCTCGAGACCCAGAAAGTCTGAAGGCGGGCTGTTACTGGTGGTAATCGGGAGGCCAGTCGGGGCCCACGGCCCATGACATGACCGTGGCGAAGGCCGCCTCGATCACCCGCAGGCCCTCCTGCGTGGCCGTCTCATCGTCCGGCGCGCCGGTACCTTCGAGGAAGGGCGTGCCGGCGGTGCGGGCCAGCGTGCGAAGCACGTTGCGGGCCAGGTCGGCACTCGGTTCGTGTCCCTTGGCCGCCCGGGCGCCCAGCTCCAGGAGGATGGGCAGCACGTCGGCCACCACGTAGCCGAGCACCATGGCGACCTTGCCGGGGTCGTCGCGCAGTCCCTCGGCGCCCCCGAGCGGGTCGAGGGCGCAGTGGAACTTCTCCGTGGCCTCGTCGAGCAGCGCCTCGATGGCGGCCGTGAGCAGCGCCTCCTTCGAGTCGAAGTAGCGGTACACGCTGCCTTTGGCCATCTGCGACGCCTCGGCGATGTCGCTGACCGACACCTCGGCGTAGCTGCGGGTCTTGAAGGCCTCGAGGGCGGCGCCGACAATCCGGGCCCGCACGGCCGGGTGCTCCGCCCCGGACTGGGCCCGGATGCGCACCAGCGCGTCCACGTGGGTCTGGTCGTAGACGAACCGGTTGCCGGACTGGCGTACCGGAGCGGGGATCTGACCGGTACGCCGGTAGTAGTGGATGGTGCTGGCCGGGACGCCGCTGCGCTCGACGAGATCAGAGAGGCTGAGCGACGGCTCCCTGGCCGGATCGGCGGACGGGGCCATGGCGCCAGTCTGCCCACTACCGGGCCCCAAGTCGACCCCGCCCCCCGATCAGCGCTCCGTCGTGGCCGGGATTGTACCCATCCGGCCCTTCTGGAAGTCCTCGAAGGCCTGGGCCAGCTCCGCCCTGGTGTTCATCACGAACGGGCCGTAGTGGGCCACCGGCTCCCGGATGGGCCGGCCGCCCAGGATCAGGATCTCCAGGGCCGGGGTGTGGCTGTCCTGGGAGCGGTCCGCCTCCACCACCACCGTCTCCCCTTCGCCGAGCACGGCCAGCTGACCGCCTCCGAAGGCGACCCCCTCCGAGCCCACCGATCCCCGTCCGGACAGGGCGTAGACCAGGGCGTTGAACGACGGGTCCCAGGGCAGATCCAGCCGGCCCCCCGGGGCGACGGTGGCGTGGATCATGGTTATGGGGGTGTGGGTGGCCCCCGGCCCCTGCTGGCCGCCCACCGCCCCGGCGATGACCCGGACCAGTGCGCCGCCGTCGGGGGAGGAGAGGAGCGTGACCCGGTCCCGGCCCAGATCCTGGTAGCGCGGATCGACCATCTTCTGGGCAGCCGGCAGGTTTACCCACAGCTGGATTCCGTGGAACAGGCCACCGCTCACGACCAGCTGCTCCGGCGGCCGCTCGATGTGCAGGATTCCACCGCCGGCTGTCATCCACTGGGTGTCGCCGTTGGTGATGACCCCGCCGCCGCCGGTGGAGTCGTTGTGCTCGAACACCCCGTCGATCATGTAGGTGACGGTCTCGAAACCCCGGTGCGGGTGCCATGACGTGCCCCGTGGCTCGCCGGGGCCGTAGTCCACCTCGCCCATCTGGTCCATGTGGATGAACGGGTCGAGCATCTCGAGCGGGACACCGGCGAAGGCCCGCCGGACCGGGAAGCCCTCGCCCTCGAAGCCGGCCGGGGCGGTGGTGAGGCTGCGCACCCGCCGGGCCCGGGCCGGAGGGGCGGCCGGCTCGATCTTGGGCAGGGAAAGGACGTCTTCGACTGTGACGGCGGGCATGCGATCCTCCAGGTCCGGGCCGGCAGGGGGTTGGCCCGCCCCTCTACAACTTTATTGCGGCCGCAACCATTCCCGGGCGACGGGTGGGGGGCCGGGGCCGTAGGATCGGCGGGCGATGAGCGACGACGCCGACCGGCTCTACTTCCGCCAGCTGCTGTCCGGCCGGGACTTCGCCACCGGCGATCCGCTGGCGGTGCAGATGGTCAATTTCACCTACCTGATCGGCGACCGGGCCACCGGCCAGGCCGTCGTGGTCGACCCGGCCTACGGTGTGGACGAGATCCTGGACCGGGCTCAGGCGGACGGGATGGAGGTGGTGGGGGTCCTGGCCACCCATCACCATCCCGACCACGTGGGAGGCTCGATGATGGGCTACTCCATCGAGGGCCTGGCCCGGGTCCTCGAGCGGATCTCGGTACCGGTCCACGCCCACCGGGAGGAGGCGGCGCTGATCTGCCGGGTCACCGGACTGGATCCCGACGACGTGGTGGCCCACCACAGCGGGGACCGGGTGGCGGTGGGGGCGGTGGAGGTCGAGCTGCTCCACACGCCGGGCCACACCCCCGGAAGCCAGTGCTTCCTGGTCGACGGGATGCTGGTGGCCGGGGACACCCTGTTCCTGGAGGGCTGCGGGCGTACCGACCTGCCCGGTGGCGACCCCTCCGCCATGTACCACAGCCTCCAGAAGCTGGCCTCGCTGCCCGGCTCCACGGTGGTGTGCCCGGGCCACCGCTACTCGGAGGCCCCGCGGGCCCCACTGGCCGTCGTCAGGGACATCAACATGGTCTACAAGCCGCCGACCATGGAAGCGTGGCTGGGCGCCTTCGGCCGGTAGCCGAGCTAGTAGCGGAGGCCCAACTCGACCAGACGCTTCTCCATCGACAGCTCGTCGCGCTCGAGGAAGCGGCCGAGAGCCCGCAGGTCCTCGGCCCGGATGGTGACCGTGGTGCCGTGGAAGCCGGACCTGGCGTTCAAGATCGAGTTTATGTAGCGCCGGACGATCTGGCCCTCTATGGCCTCGGTTTCGTTGAGCCGGGCCAGGTCGATGGTCACGGGACGCTTGGACACGAATCCCTCGAGGGCCTGCCCCTCGCCACCGGC
>JAKAXN010000077.1 GCA_021816565.1 Actinomycetes bacterium | reverse complement strand
CTTCTACGTCATCCTCACCGGTATCACCATCCAGATAGCCGTCCTGGGGGGCCGCTCCAAGCGCCAGGCGGACGCCCACGGAGCCCTGGCGCTGGTCAGCCGGCCGCTGATCGGCAAGATGGCCATAGCCGCGGTGGCCCTCGGGTTCGCGCTGTTCGGGGTGGGCCGGCTGGTGGGGGCGGTCAGGGACGACTCGGTCTCGAAGGGCCGCCGGGTGCTGACCGCGCTGCAGGGGCTGTTCTACCTGGGGCTGGCCTACGTGCCGGCGTCCTACCTGGCGGGGGACTACGCCACCGGGTCGCAGCAGCAGCAGCAGAAGACCACCGCCGAGCTGCTGGGCCTGCCCGGCGGACAGATCATCGTGTTCGGGGTGGGGATCATCCTGCTGGCGGTGTGCGCCCAGCAGATCCGGGGCGCCCTGAGACAGGACTTCCGAGACGGCCTGGACCTGGACCGGGCGCCCGGCCCGGTCCGGTCCCTGGCCGCAGCCGCGGGGGTCGTCGGTATCACGGCCCGGGCGCTGGTGTTCATGCCGGTGGGGATCTTCCTGATGGTGTCGGCCGTGCAGTTCAACCCGGGCCGGTCCTACGGGACCGACGCCGAGTTGCTCCGGCTGTCCGGCTACACCTGGGGTGTGGCGGTGCTGGCGGCGGTGGCTGGTGGGCTGGCCGTGTTCGTGGTGTTCTCGGGTATCGAGACCGGCTACCGCAAGGTGGTCTCCTCGAAATAGCCGCCCCGGCCGGGACCGCCTCAGGCGAACAGCGTCCGCTGCACCTGGTCCCAGACCGCCCGGTTCGAAGCGGCCAGGAGACCCCGGCCGGCCCGGTCGGCAGGGCGGTACGCGCATCCGTCAGGGCGGGCCGCCACCCCGCCGGCCTCCTCCAGCAGCAGCGCCCCGGGGACGTGGTCCCACGGCAGCGTGCGCCAGAACAGCACGAAGTCCTGGTCGCCGGCGATCAGCAGCGGGTACTCCACCCCGGCGCAGTAGCGGCCCGGCCCGACCGGGCCCAGCCGGTCGCGCACCGCCGGGCTGTCCACCCGCTCCAGGGTCCCGGCGTCGAGGAAGCGCCGCAGCACCGCCCCGCCCGGGCGGTCCGGCGCCGAGGGGACCACGGCCAGGGGGGTCCCGTTGAGCCGGGCCCCGGCGCCCCGCTCCGCCACGAACATCCGGCGTGACAGCGGCTGCCAGATCCATGACGCCACCGCCTCGCCGTGCTCGACCAGGGCGGCCATCACCGCCCAGTCGGGTGACCCCGAGACGAAGTTGGCGGTGCCGTCGAGCGGGTCGACCAGCCAGGCCCGCTCCGAGCCGAGGGCGTCCAGCAGCTCCGGTCGGGCCGAGCACGCCTCCTCACCCACCACCGGGGCGGCCAGCAGTCCCACCAGCCGTCGGGTCAGGAGCCGCTCGGCCTCCCGGTCGGCCACCGTCACCACCTCGCCGGGGGCCTTCATGGCCACGTCCCCGGCGGCCAGAGCCTCGAAGCGCGCCTCGATGGCCTCGGCGCTCACCTCGATGATCGCCGAGGCCACCGCCTCGAGCAGGTCCGGGCGGGTGACGGTCTAGGCCCGGACCGCTGCCGGGAAGAACGCCCGCAGGGCCGCCGCCATCTCCTCCCGGACGAAGGCCCCCGACAGCACCACGTCCACCATGGGCACCGACGTGTGGATGTGGCCCCGGGCCCGGATGTGCTGCACCGGGACCCCGGCCTCGGCCAGGGCGGCGGCGTAGGCCTGGCCCTCGTCGCGCAGCGGGTCGAAGTCGGCGGTGACGATCACCGCCGGGGGCAGCCCGGCCAGATCCCCCCGGATGGGCGACGCCTTCGGGTGGGCCCGGTCGGCCGGGTCGGCGTAGTGGTCCCAGAACCACTCCATCAGCGGCCGGGTGAGCACGTAGCCGTCGGCGTTCTCCCGGTAGGAAGGCCGGTCGAAGGTGCAGTCGGTGACCGGGGTCAGCAGCAGCTGCCCGGCGATGTCCGGTCCGCCGGTGTCCCGGCCCAGCTGGCAGGCCACGGCGGCCACGTTGCCGCCGGCGCTCCAGCCGGCCACGGCCAGCTGCCCGGGGATGCCGCCGAGCTCGATGGCGTTGGCGGCGATCCACTGCAGCGCGGCGAAGGCGTCATCGGCGGCCGCCGGGAAGCGGGCCTCCGGGGCGTGGCGGTAGTTGACCGACACGATGACCGCGTCGGATCGGACGCAGAGGTCCCGGCACAGCGGATCGTCCGAGACGTGGCTGCCGAGCACCCAGCCGCCGCCGTGGAAGTAGGCCACCACCGGGTGGGGTCCCGACGACGACGGCCGGTACAGCCGGTACTCCAGGTCGCCGGCGGGGCCGGGCAGCACCCCGTCGACCACCTCGCCGACCTCCGGCCCGGGCGGGCTCTGGGTCGCGGTGGCCTCCATGAACGCCCGGGCGTCGGCCACCGGGAGGGACTCGAGCGGAGGCAGCCCCAGGGTGGCCATGACGTCGAGCACCATGTTGACGTCGGGTTGCAGCTCCCTGACGACCCCGTCGTGGCACTGGCCCCCGCCCGGGCCGCCGAAGCGGAAGCCCAGGTAGCCCTTGGCCTGCACCTCCTCGCAGGCCGCCCGGTAGAAGTCCACGCCGCCGATGTAGGGGTAGAAGACCCGGGGCTTGCCCGGGACGTTGGCGCCCATGTACCAGGAGTTGGCCATCGGGTGCAGGGTTATGGAGGCGCAGTCGCTGTTGTGCTGGTTCCAGCCGTCCTCAGCGGTGTCGGTCGGCTCGACGGTCTCGAACCCGTGGTCGCGCATGTAGGCGAGGCAGTCGGTCACCCACTCCACGTGCTGCTCGATGGACACGACCATGTTCGAGAGCACCGACGGGCTTCCCGGGCCGGTGATGGCGAAGAAGTTGGGGAACCCGGTGGTGGTCAGGCCGAGGTAGGTGGATGGGCCGTCGGCCCACTTCTCCTTCAGCGTGACCCGGTCCCGGCCGGTGACGTCCACCGACACGAGAGCACCGGTCATGGCGTCGAAGCCGGTGGCGTAGACGATGGCGTCGAACTCGAAGGACTCGTCGACGGTGTCGATCCCGGTCTCGGTGATGGTGGCGATGGGGTGCTTGCGCAGGTCCACCAGCCGGACGTGGGGCAGGTTGTAGGTGGCGAAGTAGTTGCTGTCGAGGCACGGCCGCTTCGTGCCGAACGGGTGGTCCTTGGGGCAGAGGGCCTCGGCCGTCTCGGGATCGTCGACGACGGAGCGGATCTTCTCCCTGATCATCTCGGCGACCACGTCGTTGGCGGCCAGGTTGTATCCCTGGTCGGCGAAGACCCCGAGTATGGAGAACAGCTCCCCGGCCTCCCACGCCGCCTCGAATCGCTCCCGGCGCTCCTGCTCGGAGGCGGCCGTCGCGGTCAGCTCGTTGACCGGCATGGGCACCCCGCCCCGGGACCGCCGGGCCGCCTCCCGGTATCCGTCGCGGTCGGCGGCCAGGGCCTCCAGGCGCTCCGCCGAGGCCGGACCGTTGTGCGCCGGGATGGAGAAGTTCGGCGTCCTCTGGAACACGGTCAGGCTGGCCGCTTCGGCCGCTATGAGCGGTATCGACTGGATGCCCGACGAGCCGGTTCCGATGACCGCGACCCGCTTGCCGGTGAAGTCCACCTTCTCGTGGGGCCAGCGCCCGGTCAGGTACACCTCGCCGGCGAAGCGGTCAGCCCCCTCGATGTCCGGCCGCTTGGGCAGCGACAGGCAGCCGCTGGCCATCACGTAGAAGCGGGCTCTGACCTCCTCCCCGCCGTCGGTGCGGATCAGCCAGCGCGCTTCTTTGTCGTCCCATTCGGCCGAGTCCACCCGGGTGGAGAAGGTGATGTCCCGGCGCAGGTCGTAGCGATCGGCGACGTGGCCCAGGTAGGCCAGGATCTCGGGCTGCGTGGCGTACTTCTCCGACCAGGTCCAGTCCTTCTCCAGCTGCGGGTCGAAGCTGTAGGAGTAGTCGGTCGTGGGGATGTCGCAGCGGGCTCCCGGGTACCGGTTCCAGTACCAGGTGCCTCCGACGTCGGATGCCGCGTCGAAGGCCCGGGCGGTCAGGCCGAGCTGGCGCAGGCGGTGCAGCAGGTACAGGCCGGAGAACCCCGCTCCCACCACCACGACATCCACCGCCGTGGTGCTGTTTCCGCTTCCGTTGGTGCTCACTCCAGGGTCCCCCCTTGGTCGCTGTCCCGGTGGCGGCCCCCCGTGGTCGCCTCCTCGACCGCAGTTTCCCACATCTCCGGTCCGCTCCGGGAGGCGACCCGCCCCGCGAAGCGGGCACAACGGGCGATACGCCCGGACTGCAGGACCTGGTGGTCAGGCCGGGTCGAGGACCAGGTCCCGCTCGGCCTCGGCGTGGGCCCGGCCGGAGACCTCCTCGCGCACGCTGCGGGCGGCCAGGAGGGCGTAGACGGCCCCTCCCACCACGATGCCGATCAGCCAGCTGAAGTCGGCGCCGTTGGTGCGGTGCGCGATGGGGCCGAGGTACGACGGGTTGTAGTAGAGGGCGTCGGTCCACATAAGGGCCGCCGCGCCGCCGACCACCAGGGCGACCATGGCCCTCCAGTTGATCCCCCCGTTGCGCCAGTAGAGGCCGCCACGGCGGGCCACCAGGGACCGGGCGTGGTAGCGGCCCCGGCGCAGCAGGTAGTCCACCAGGACGATCCCGAACCAGGGGGCCAGCCACACCACGATGTAGTCGAGGAACCCGGACAGGTCGGCCACGAAGTTTCCGCTGAAGATCACGACGGCGGTCACCACCCCGGCCACCACCGTGTCGATCACCACCGCCCCCCACCGCTTCACCGGCGCCCCGAGGGCCTGCAGGGTCACGCCCGAGGAGTACAGGTCGAGGGTGTTGATGGCGAAGAGCTGCGGGATGGCCAGGATCAGGAACGGCCAGAAGAACCACGAGGCGAACGACGTGGGCAGGGCGTTGAGCACCTGGGAGGTCTGCGGGCCCTGCAGCTTCTCCAGGGTGGGGCTGACCACGAACGCGGCGGCCCCGAGCAGCTCCAGGGCGATGGACGGCACCGCCCCGCCGAGGGTGGCCGCCCAGAACGTCCGCGACCGGGGCGTGGAGGCCGGCAGGTACCGGGAGTAGTCGTTGCCGTTCTCGGTCCAGCCCAGACCGCCGGCCGACACCAGGAGCACCAGGGCCGTGGTCCAGTCGGCCCACGAGGCGTGCTGGTGCACCCGGCTCAGGTCGACGTGGGGAACCACGAGTACGGCCATGACCGCGAAGAGCACGATGAAGACCACCGACAGCCAGCGCAGCACCTTGGTGATGGTGGCGTGGCCGAGGAACGGCACCACGAACTGGACGGCCACGGCCACCACGATGATGCCGGCCTTCAGCCCGGTGGAGCTGTGGACGCCCTCGTGGTTGAACATCTGCACGGTGACCAGCACGATCAGGGCCAGGCCCTCGACCTCGAAGCCCACCTGGGTCACCCAGTTGAAGAAGGCGACCAGGCGGTTCCCGTTGCTCCCGAACGGGGCCCGGCTGACCATCAGGGCGGTGGTGCCGGTGGCCGGGCCCTGGAGGCTCAGCAGCCCCAGGAAGAAGTAGAAGACGTTGCCGACCAGGATGGCCAGGACGGCCTGGCCGAACGACAGCCCGAAGGTCATGATGAGGGCGCCGTAGACCAGGAACTCCACGTTCCAGATGCCCCCCGCCCACAGCCAGAACAGGCCGGAGGGGGTCATGTGCCGCTCGGTCTCGGGGATCAGGTCGATCCCGTGCTGCTCGACCTTGAACGCCTCGTAGACCGATTCTTCGGTTTGCAGAGCCACGCTTCGTCTTTCCCGATCTGTTAACGACCCGTGCCGTCGGCGGCGTGCTCCGCCGGAAGAGGTAAAAGGTACCAGGAGCAGGCCGTTCGGTAGGCGCCCGGTCCCTCTACACTGAGCCGATGCAGGCCGCCCCCCCGGGTCGCGAACCGGTTCCGAGCGGGTACATCCGCGGTGGCGGGGGCGGCGTGGGCGTCGACGGCCGCCGGGTCGGGCGGGTACTGGCCCTGGTGGCGCTGATCGCCATGGCCGCCCTGAGCGTCGGGCTGGCCGTGGGGGGAGCCGCCAACGACTCCCGCCAGCACGCCCTCCGCAGCCGGGGGGTGCCGGTGGAGGTCACCGTCACCAGGTGCCTGGGGATCAGCTCCGGCGTGGGCATGGGCATCGAGTACTGGCGCTGCAGCGGCAGCTACACCCTGGGCGGTCACACCTACGAGCAGGTGATCGGCGGCAGCCGGAAGCTCCTGGAGTCCGGCCGGATCGTGACGGCTGTGGCCGTCCCCGGCCATCCGGACCTTCTGGCCCTGCGCCGCCCGGCCGCCCCGTCGGGGATCGGGTCGTACCTGCCGGCGGTCATCGCCGGGTCGGTCACTGCCGTCGGGGCTCTGGTTGTGGTCTGGTCCCGGCGCCGGACCGGTCGGGCTAGGGCCTGACCTCGTAGTAGAGGTTGGCCGGGTCGTCGAAGTCGCGTATCTCGAAGCGGCTGAATCCGGCGGCCCGGCACATGCTCTCGGCCAGCTCCGTGTGCAGGCCCAGTGTGCCCAGCCCGGCCCCGCCCGGCTCGGACAGGGCCGACGACATGCACGTGGCCACCGAGGTGCCGTACATCATGGCCAGCACCGGGTTCTTCAGGTTGTCGCTCCACGAGGCTGCGGCGCGGATCTCCTTGATCAGCCACACCCCGTCGGGGGTGATGGAACGCCGGATGGCTGCCATGGCCTCGGCCGGGTGAGGCATGTCGTGCAGGCAGTCCAGAGTGAGCACCAGGTCGTAGGTCGGCGAATCGGGCAGCTCGGCCGCCTCGCGCAGATGGAACGACGCGTTGGTCAGCCCGGACCCGGCCAGCTTCGTCCGGGCCCGGTGGATGGCGTGCTCGGAGATGTCGAAACCGTCGAAGGCGGAGGCCGGGAACGCCTCGGCCATGGCCAGCACCGCCAGCCCCGATCCGCAACCGACGTCAGCGACGCGGGCCCCGGCCTCCAGGCGGTCCACCACCCCGGGCAGGGCCGGCAGGATCACCGGTACCAGGGCCTGACGGGTCCACGGTCCGAGCATGCGCTCCACGTTGTGCGCCGCTGACGGGCCGAGGTCGTCGTAGCTGAGCCCGACCCCGGTTCGGAAGGCCTCGGCCAGGCGGTCCACCACATCCGGCGCCGCCACCCCGCCCTGGAAGGCTCCGGCGGCGAAGAACAGGCTGCCGGACTCGTCGGCCAGGACCGGCACCGCCTCCGGGGGGAGGCCGAAGGTCTCACCGTCGCGCGAGGTCACCAGTCCCGCCGCGGCCTGGCTGCGCAGCCACTCCAGGACCCACCGCTCCACCAGGCCGGTGCGGGCCGCCAGCTGCGCGGCGGTGACCGTCCCGGCCTCGGCCAGGGCCCGGTACAGGCCCAGGCGGTCCCCGAGGTGGATCATCAGCGAGACCACCTCGCCCTGCTTGTAGTTCCAGACCCTGAAGGCGAACAGGCGGATCTGGTCCTCGGTGGCGCTGGATTGCGGTTCGGCCGGCACGGGACCAGTGCCTATCACGAACTTCAGGGTGCGAGGCGGTCCAGGACGGCTTCGGCGGCCGCCCAGCCCGATCTCACCGCTCCCTCCACCTTGGCCTCACCGAAGGCGTCGCCGGCGCACACCAGGGGCCGACCGCCGTCCACCGCCACCAGGCACCGGGCGTCGTGGGACACCGACGGGGTGGCGTAGCGCCACCTGGCCAGCTGGCGCTCCAGGACCGGCGCCGGGCCGATGAGCGGCCGGGCCGCCGCCTCGAGCGACGCCAGGATGGCCTCCTCGGGTCCGTCCCAACTGTCGGTCGCGCCCCGACCGGCGGCGTGGACCGTCACGGCCGGCACCGGCGAGATGCCCTTGGCCTGGTTGTCGCCGATCCATGTCAGGGCCCCCCGGTCCGGCTGCACCCCCCCGGGGTGGGGGAGTGCCGATGGTTCGGCCAGGACCAGGAGCCCGGCCAGGGTGGGCTCGTAGCTGATGGCCCCGAGAGCCCGCCGGGCCCGGGTGTCGGTCACCGCCGGTCCCAGCATCTCCAGGGTCTGCGGGACCGGCGCGGTGGATATGACGGCATCGGCCCGCAGGGGGTCGCCGCCCGCTCCGACCAGGGTCCGGCCGCCCTCCAGGGTGGCCACCCAGCGGCCGTCGGGGGCCGCCGACACCGACTCGACCCGGGTGGAGGTCCGCACGTCGAGCCCGGAGGCCAGGTCCTTGGCCAGGTCGGTCATGCCGGAGGCGCCCACGAAGCGGGGATGGCCGTCGGCCGGCTGGCGGAAGCCCCGGCACCACTCCCGGGCCACGCCCCGTCCCAGCCAGGCCCGGGTCAGCCCGGTGAACTCCTCCGAGCGGGACGTGAAGAACTGGGCGCCGTGGTCCAGGCGGGCCGCCCCGATCCGGCGGGTCGCCAGGCGGCCGCCGACGCCCCGGCCCTTGTCCAGCACCGTCACCCCGACGCCGGCTGCCGCCAGCCGGCCCGCGGCACTCAGCCCGGCCGCTCCCGCTCCTATGACCACCACGGTCCGCATCGGTCGAAGCTACCGGTGCTTCAGCGCCTTGCGAACGTCTCCATCCGGATCACCGCGTCCCCCGCCTCGTCGGAGGCGTCGAGGTCGACGTCGAAGGTCAGCGCCCACTCCGACCAGCCGGCCGGGTCGTCGATGACCTGGGTCACGGTCCAGTGGCGCCCCCGGTCCTCCACGACGAACCGCCCGGCGGAGCGGGCCTCCGGCCCGATGCCGATGCTCTGGTGCTCGGCGAAGTAGGCCTCCCCGGCCTGCCGCCAGCGTCCGGCGTCCCAGCCGGCCGGACCGTCGAGTTGCTCCAGCGCGAGGAAGTCCCGCCGGGCCAGCAGCTCCACCCGGCGGAACGCCGCGTTGCGGACCATGACGGTGAAGGCCCTGCGGTTGGCGCTGAGCGGCGGAGGCGCCGAGTCGGTCGCCGGCCGGCCCGGCTCGGGCCGCGACGGCTCGGGGCCGGCCGGCCGGGTCAGGGCCTCCCACTCGTCGATGAGGCTGGAGTCCACCTGGCGGACCACCTCGCCCAGCCATGTGGTCAGGTCCATCAGCTCGTCGGTCTTGGCGTCCTCGGGGATCGACTGCACCAGGCCCCGGTAGGTGTCCGAGAGGTACCTCAACAGGAGACCCTCCACCCGGGCCAGCCCGTAGAGTGCCACGTAGTCGGCGAAGCCCAGCGATCTCTCCCACATGTCGCGCGCCACCGACTTGGGCTTGATGTTGTGGTCGGCCGCCCAGGGGTGCACCACCCGGTAGCGGTCGAACAGCTCGTACAGTTCGTCGCCGAGGGGCTTGGGCCAGGTGAGGGTCTCCAGCACGGCCATGCGGTCCTCGTACTCGACGCCCTCGGCCTTCAGCCGGGCGACGGTCTCGCCCCGCAGGCGGTCGAGCTGGGCGGCCAGGACCGGCCCGGGGTTCTCGAGGGTGGCCTCCACGATGCTCACCACGTCGAGGGCCCAGTCCGGCTCGGCCCGGTTCAGCCGGGGCAGGGCGTCGAGCACGAACGGCGACAGCGGCTGGTTGAGGGCGAAATCGTCCTGCAGGTCCAGCGTGACCCGCACCCGCCGCCCGGACTCGTCGGGCCGCTCCAGGCGTTCCAGGGCCCCGGCACCGAGCAGCGACCGGTACATGGAGATGGCGGTCCGGATGTGGCGGCGCTGGGCCGGGCGGGGCTCGTGGTTGTCGGTGAGGAGGCGGCGCAGGTCGGCGCAGCCGTCGCCGGGACGGTCGAGGACGCTGAGGAGCATGGTGTGGGTGACCTTGAAGCTGGAGCCCAGCGGTTCCGGGGGTGCGGCCCTCAAACGGTTGAAGGTGTCCTCGGTCCAGGCCACGAAACCCCTGGGGGGCTGGGCCCGCACCACCTTCCGGCGCTTCTTGGGGTCCTCCCCCGCCCGGGTCAGGGCTCTCTCGTTCTCGATCACGTGCTCGGGGGCCTGTACCACCACCGACCCCTCGGTGTCGTAACCGGCCCGGCCGGCCCGCCCGGCGATCTGGTGGAACTCCCGGGCGGTGAGCCGGCGCGATGTGGTGCCGTCGTATTTGGACAGGCCGGTGAGCAGCACCGTGCGGATCGGGACGTTGATGCCGACGCCGAGGGTGTCGGTGCCGCAGATCACCTTGAGCAGCCCGGCCTGGGCGAGCCGCTCCACCAGCCGCCGGTAGCGGGGGAGCATCCCGGCGTGGTGCACGCCGATCCCGGCCTTGACGAACCGGGACAGGCTCTGGCCGAAACCGGCGGAGAAGCGGAAGCCCCGCAGGGCCTCGGAGATCAGGTCCCGCTCGGCCCGGGTGGCCACCGGGGTGGAGGTGAGGGCCTGGGCCCGGGCCACCGCGTCTTTCTGGGTGAAGTGGACCACGTAGATCGGGGCCTTGCCGGCGGCCAGCAGACCCTCGATGGTCTCGTGGAGCGGGGTGCGGGCGTAGGAGTAGTCGAGCGGGACGGGCCGGGTGGCCGAGGTGACCACCGCCACCGGTCGGCCGCTGCGCCGGGCCAGGTCCTGCTCGAAGCGCCGGGTGTCGCCGAGGGTGGCCGACATCAGCAGGAACTGGGTCCGGTCCATCTCCAGAAGCGGTACCTGCCAGGCCCAGCCCCGGTCCGGGTCGGCGTAGAAGTGGAACTCGTCCATGACCACCTGGTCAGCCGGCGCCCGGGCGCCGTCGCGCAGGGCCAGGTTGGCCAGGATCTCGGCGGTGGCGCAGATGACCGGGGCGTCGCGGTTGACGGTGGCGTCGCCGGTGGCCATGCCCACCCGGTCCGCTCCGAGCTCGGTGACCAGGTCGAAGAACTTCTCGCTGACCAGCGCCTTTATGGGTGCCGTGTACCAGGTCCGGCGGCCCTCGCAGACCGCGGCGAAGTGGGCGCCGAGGGCGATGAGGCTCTTGCCGGACCCGGTCGGGGTGGTCACGATCACCTGGCTGCCGGACATGGCCTCCAGGAGGGCCTCCTCCTGGGCCGGGTACAAGGTGATGCCCCGGTCGGCGGCCCAGTCCAGGAACCGCTCCAGAGGGGTGTAGCCGGCCAGGTCGGCGGGCGACGACGGCAGGTACTCCCCGAGGCGGCGCATCAGACCATGGTGGTCCACTCCGCCCCGGAGCCGACAGCCGGACCCCATCGCCCGGGCGCCGGCCGGTCGGGCGCCGGTCAGCCGGCCGCCGGCTCCGGGCCGAAGAAGCGGGCGGCCATGCCCCCGCCGGCCTCACCGGCGCGGACCAGCAGGGCGTAGCTCTCCTGCTGGGTGAGGGCGTCGGGCGGAGTGCAACCGTGGGGGCAGGGCATGGACTGCGTGGCCCCCCACAGCCGGCAGATGGTCGGACGCTCGTCGTAGACGCTGCAGCGGCCGTCGCTCAGGGCCGGGCAGTAGTAGTCCTCGCCTCGCTCGATGGCCGCCACGGTGTCCACCATGGACGGGATCTCGACTCCCCGGGCCCTCAGCCGGGCGTCCTCCTCGATGGACATGGCTATGGGTCCGCACGAGTCCTGGCACAACCCCTTGCACGGGACCTCGGGGATGGAGTCGTACACGTCGGCCAGCGACGGTTTCCGGTCCCAGGTCACCCGGCGAGTAAAGCAGTTCGCCGGGGCCTGGCTCCGGTCAGGCTTCGGTCGAGGGCTCGACCGGCCAGCCGACCCCCTCGGCGATCGGCGGCTCGGGGGTGGCCGGGGTGGCGGCGGCCAGGCCCGGGGAGCGGTCCGGGGTCGGGCCGTCCAGGTCGGCCGGGAACGACCGCCCGGCCCGCAGGGCGGCGACCGCCGCCAGCAGCGCCGCCGCCGCGACGGCGGTCACCAGCCGCAGCCCCGCCCGGTTGGCCAGCGCCCCCTGGGCCAGGGCCCCGACGGGGTAGAGGATCCCGAGGGCCATCATGTAGATCCCGAGCATGCGGCCCCTCAGCTCGGCCGGGGCGTGCAACTGCACGACGGTGTTGCAGCCGGCCAGGACCCCGATGTAGCAGGCCCCGACCAGCAGGATGGCCCCGGCCGCGACCCAGAGGTCCGGCGCCCAGGCATAGGCGGTGAGGAAGGCGCACAGCCCGACCAGGTCGCCGGTCAGCACGGCCCGGCGGCCGAAGCGCTCCACCAGGGGGGTGATGGCCAGCGCCCCGCTGACCGCGCCGATGCCCTGGGCCGTGACCAGAACGGAGGTGCCGGTGGCCTTGGAGTGGAACACCTCGAGAGCCACCGCCGGGACCAGGGCGATGAACGGCGAGGCGGTGAGGGCCACCACCGAGATGAGCAGCACCGCGAAACGGGCCCCAGGGTTCGTGACGGTGGCCCGGGCCCCTTCGGCCAGGCGCTGGCCCAGCGACGGTGACGCCGGGCGCTCACCGGGGTCGGGCAAGCGGACGAGCCGTAGGGCCACCAGTACGGCGACGAAGGACACGGCGTTGATGGCGAACGCCCACTCGTAGCCCCCGGCCACGATGGCCAGCCCGGCCAGGGCCGGGCCGATCACCCGGCCCAGGTTGAACTGCGCCGATGACAGGGAGATGGCCGGTCCCAACTCGCCGGCCGGCACCAGGTCGGGCAGCATGGCCTGGTAGGCCGGGAAACCGATGGCCGACATGGCCCCGCCCCCGAGGACCAGCAGGGTTACCGCGGCCGGGCTGGGCCGCCCCGTCCCGGCCAGCACCGCCAGAGCCACGGCGAAGGCCGTCTCGCCCATCGTGGTGACGAACAGCCAGGACCGGCGGTCCAGCCGGTCGGCCAGTACACCGCCTACGGGTGAGAGCAGGCCGATGGGCAGGAACCCGGCGGCGGCCACCAGCCCGGTCCATCCCGGCTGGCCGGTGCGGGCCGTCACCAGCACCCCCACCGCCACCGTCTGCATCCACGACCCGACGTTGGAGAGCAGGGCGGCGGACCAGATGAGGGCAAAATTGCGGTACCGGAGGGGGGAGATGGCGCTCAGCACGGCGGCCGGTCAGCCTAGGCGCCGCCCGGTCCGGACCGGCCGGGGACCATCGCCCCTGCCGCCGCCGGCCGGGCCGGTCAAGAATCGCCCACGGAGGTGATCGACATGATCGACCCCGTACAGGCCAGAACCTTCCTCACCACCGGCCGGGTGGCCGTGATCGGCGCATCCGATGAGAAGAGCAACTTCGGCCGCACCGTGTGCCAGGCGCTGCGGTCCCACGGCTCCGAGGTGGTGGCGGTGCATCCCGAGGCGACGGGTTCGGCCGGGGCCCCCGCCTACCGGTCGATCGAGGCCGTCCCGCCGCCGATCGACACCGCCGTCATCATGGTGCCGGCGGCGCTGGCCGCCGACGTGGTCACCGACTGCATCTCTCTCGGTATCCGCCGGATCTGGCTGTTCAAGGGCATCGGGCCGGGATCGGTGTCGGAGGAGGCACTCGACGCCTGCCGGGACGCCGGCGTGGAGGTGGTGGCCGGAGCATGCCCGCTGATGTTCCTGGAACCGGTGGGTGGCGTGCACCGCATGCACCGCTTCGTGCGCCGGGCGCGTCGAGCGGTGGCGGCGGAGGCGGGCCCGGCCCGGCGGCACAGCGGACCCCGGGAACGAAAGGGGTAATGTCCGAGGCCCGCTGGAGGCCGAGAACGTCGAAGAGACGTCCTACCCCGACGCTACACCGGGTCTGCCACTACCTGCCGGGTCTTTCTCCGAATATCGCAGTCTCGGCGCTCCGGGGCGGCTCACAGAACCCTCACATCTCCCGAAAGGCTTCCTGACAGACGCCGCCGACGCTGGGGGCACCCACATCGAGTCCCCCGGAGGAAGTCCCCATGCGCATATTCGTTACCACCGGTCGCAAGGCCACCCTGGCCGCCGTCGCCGTGCTGGTCGCGGCCGGTGCAGGCGGCACCGCTTATGCAGCCACCGGGTCGGGCGGCCCGGCCTCGCCGCCCTCCGGGTCGACCGGGTCTCCCGCCCCGGCGCCCCATGCCCATGCCCATGGCCGGCCCCGGTCGCTGCTGCAGAGGTCGGATCACGCGGTACTCGAGATCAAGGTCAAGGGCCAGTGGGTCACTTACGACTTCGACCGGGGTCGGGTGACGGCGGTCAGCCCGACCTCCATCACCCTGGCCCGCCCCGACGGCCAGTCGGTCACCGACAGCATCGATCCGGCCACCCGCTACGGGGGAGTCACCTCCGAGGCGGCCATCCGGATGGGCCGGCCGGCCACGGTGGTGTCGGTCGGGGGAGCGGCCCTGCGCATCCACCAGGGACCGCCGCCCGCCGGCCAGGCCGCCGCCCCGGCCTCCTGAGCACCACCTACCTGTCGCCTTTGCCGGTTACGACCGGAAGCCCGGCAAAGGGCCGAAGGTCCTTGCCGGGGCCGGGTCCCGGCCGACAGCATGAGGGCCATGACGTCCGCCCACCCCGACGGTGACGGCGGTCCGGGC
>JAKAXN010000076.1 GCA_021816565.1 Actinomycetes bacterium | reverse complement strand
CCGCGGCCCTGGCCGGCGCCCACCGGCCCACCCTCTTCTTCGCCCCGCCGGGCTTCTGCGCCGCCCTGGCCGACGCCGACGTGCCCAGCGACATGCTGGCCTCGGCCCGGGCCACCGTCACCGCCGGTGAGGTCCTGCCGGCGGAGGTGATCCGCCGCTTCGAGTCCCGCTTCGGCACCGAGATGCTCGACGGGATCGGCTCCACCGAGGCGCTGCACATCTTCTGCTCCAACCGGCCGGGCCGGGCCCGGGCCGGGACGTCGGGGGAGCCGGTACCGGGATACCAGCTGAGGCTGCTCGGCCACGACGGCACCGAGATCGCCGACGCCGACACGCCGGGCTCCCTGTGGGTGCGCGGCCCGTCCATCGCCACCGGCTACTGGCAGCGGCCCGAGCTCAACGAGGAGACCTTCGTCGACGGCTGGCTGCGCACCGGCGACGTCTACAGCCGCTCCGAGGACGGCTACTACCAGTTCGTCGGCCGCAACAGCGACATGATCAAGGCCGGCGGTATCTGGGTGTCGCCCACCGAGGTGGAGAGCGTGATACTCGAGCACCCGGGCGTCCTCGAGGCCGCAGTGATAGGCGCCCGGGACGCCACCGGCCTCGAGACCACGGTGGCTTTCGTGGTGCCCCGCCGGGGCGGGACGCTCGATGTGGCGGACCTGCTGGCCCACTGCCGGGCCCGCATGGCGTCGTTCAAGCGGCCCCGGCAGGTGCACGTGGTCGACTCGCTGCCCCGGACGGCCACCGGGAAGGTGAAACGCTTCGAGCTGAGAGCGTCCCTCGACGCCCCGGCCCCGTCGGCCACCATGGCCACGTGAGCTGGCTGGATCTGCCCTCCGGGCGGATCGAGATGGAGGACATCCCGGCCCTGTCGGGGGCCGGGGAGCCGGCCCTGGTGCTGCTGCACGAGGGTCTCGGCTCGGTGCGCCTGTGGAAGGACTTCCCGGCCCGCCTGGCCGGAGCCACCGGGCGGCGGGTGGTCAGCTACTCCCGCTACGGCTACGGCTCGTCCGCCCCGGTGGCGCGGCCCCGGGCGGTCCGCTACATGCACGACGAGGCCGACTCGGTGCTGCCGGCTGTCCTCGACCGCCTCGAGGTCGAAGAGCCGGTCCTGGTCGGTCACAGTGACGGCGCCTCCATAGCCCTGCTCCACGCCGGCGACGGCCACCCGGTCAGCGCGGTGGTGGCCATGGCGCCCCACGTGTTCGTAGAGGACTGCACCATCGAAGGGGCCCGGGCGGCCCGGTCCGCCTACTGCGACGGCCAGCTGCGGGACCGGCTGGCCCGCTACCACGACGACGTCGACGGGGCCTTCCACGGGTGGAACGACATCTGGCTGGACCCGGCCTTCCGGGACTGGTCCATCGAGGACCGCCTGGCGAAGGTGTCGGCGCCGCTGCTGCTGGTCCAGTGCCGCGACGACCCGTACGGCACCCTCGAGCAGCTGGACCGCATCGAGGCCGCGGTCAGCGGCCCGGTCGAGCGGCTGGTCATGGACCGGGGGGGTCACGCCCCCCACGCGGCCGACCCCGAGCGGGTCGTCGCCGCCATCGCCGCCCTGCTCGGCTGACCTCCGGCCCCATCCGGAACTGATAAGGTTTTTGCCAGAAAAAGGCCGGATCATCCCATTCGAGGGTTTTGGCCGGCGATGGGGCTCCTGGAAGGGACTGTGACGTGGTTGGGAATGGACCGTCGGCTGCTCGCGCCGCCACGACCCTGGCCGGCCCGGATCCGGCGGGCCCCGGGCCGGTAGCCACCCTTTCGGAGCCGGAGGCCGCCGGGTCCGTAGCAGCCGCCCCCCTGACCGGCGACCGCAAGTTCCGCCCCGACATCGAGGGACTGCGGGCCGTGGCCGTGCTGCTGGTCGCCCTCTACCACGGGCACATCCCGGGGATACGCGGCGGCTACGTGGGCGTCGACGTGTTCTTCGTCATCTCCGGGTTCCTGATCACCGGCCTGTTGCTGCGGGAGCGGACCGAGCGGGGGACCACGTCCATCCGGCACTTCTACGCCCGGCGGGCCCGGCGCATCCTGCCCGCGGCCACCGTCGTGGTGGTCTTCACCGTCATCGCCTCGTACCACTGGCTGGGCTTCGTGGTGGGCAACACCGTGGCCGATGACGCCAAGTGGACGGCCGTGTTCATGGCCAACCTGCACTTCGCGGCCATCGGCACCACCTACCTCGGGTCGCAGGCCCCGCCCTCCCCGCTGCAGCACATGTGGTCGCTCGGCGTGGAGGAGCAGTTCTACGTGGTGTGGCCCACGCTGTTCTTCCTGATCGCCGTGGTCGGCCGGCGGACGAGCCTGCGGCTCCGGCTGGGGATCGTGCTGAGCGCCATCATCGTCGCCTCGTTCGCCTGGTCGGTCATGGAGACGTCGCAGAGCGCCACCTGGGCCTACTTCTCCCCGCTGACCCGGGCGTGGGAGCTGGCCCTCGGAGGGCTCGTCGCGGTCGCCTGGCCGCTCGTGCGGCGCATACCGCCGGCCGTGGCCAGCACGGCGGGCGCCGTCGGCCTGGCCAGCGTGATCGCCAGCGGCGTGGTCCTCACCGAGGGCACCCGCTACCCGGGGTCGGCCGTGGCCTGGCCGGTCGTCTCGACCGCCGTGGTCATCGCCTGCGGCTCGGCCACCACCACCGGGCTGGCGGAGAGGGTCCTCGGCAACCGGGTGGCCCAGTGGATCGGGGCCCGCTCCTACTCGTTCTACCTGTGGCACTGGCCGATCCTCATCGTGGCCTACGAGGCCAAGGGCCACAACCTGCCGGTCTGGCAGAACGCCATCTGGCTGGTCGTGGCCCTGGCTGCCAGCGCCCTCACCTACCGCTTCGTCGAGAACCCCATCCGCTTCGCCCGGACCCTCGTCACCCGGGCCAGCGCCAGCCTGGTCATGGGCGCGGTGCTGATCATCGAGCTGCTGGGGTTCGCCCAGGCGATGATCCTCAGCCACTGACGGTCGACCCACCCCACATCGCAGAAAACCCCTTCGAGAGGAGCACCCGTTGAGAGTCGCTGACGCACGAGTCGCAAAGCTGGCCCGGTCGGTGGGCGCCGTGGCCCTGTGCTCGCTGGCCCTGGTCGCCTGCGGCAAGACCGCCACGTCGGCCCCGGCGGGCGGCACCGCCGGGGCCCCGTCGGCCGCCGTCCCGTCGGCTGCCACCCAGGCGCCCCCGCCCGCCGCCGTGCCGCCGGCCCAGGTGCAGTCCATGATCGACGCGGCGGCCCGGATCAAGACGCTCCCGAGCGACATCACCCCGCCCCTGCAGAAGGCCGCCGGAGACCAGGGGACCTTCGTGGCCCAGGCCGTGGTAGGCACCGTGGGCGGAAAGCAGGTCAGCTGCAACCCCACCTGGACCCAGGTCGAGGTGCCGGCCTGCGTCTGGGGTGACCCCAACGGCACCCACACCCTGGTCCTCATGGGGGACTCGCACGCGGCCCAGTGGATCGACGCCTTCGACCAGGTGGGCAAGCGGCTGCACTGGAAGATCGTGCTGCTCACCAAGTCGGCGTGCGGTGCCCCCGACATCTCCTTCTACGACTACGCCAACAAGGGCGCCTACCCGGCGTGCGACCAGTGGCACACCTACGCCATCAACCGCATCAACCAGCTGGACCCGTCGGTGGTGGTCCTGGCCAGCGACGTGGTCTACCCCCTCAACGGTCAGCACCAGCTGATCACCGCCTCCACCTGGACCGCCGGCCTGGTCAAGACCCTCGACGCCATCACCGCCCCGGGGGTGCAGAAGATCGTCCTCGGCGACGTCCCCTCCCTCGGCAACCCGTACCCGGGTGAGGTGGCGGCCAACTGCCTGGCCCTGCACGCCTCCGACGTCCAGGCCTGCTCCACGCCCACCCCGATCGCCATCCGGGCCGGCCTGCGCCAGGCCGACCAGGCCGGGGCCCAGCAGGGCGGTGCCTCCTACATCGATGTGACCCCGTGGTTCTGCTCGTCCACCTGCACCGCGGTGGTGGGCAACATGCTGGTGTTCGCCGACTCGGGCCACATCACCAACCAGTACGCCGCGTTCGTCTCCGGCGAGCTGCAGGCGGCGCTGCAACAGGACGCCCACATCAGCTGACCGCCTACGGGGCCATGCCGTGGCGGTGGGCGTAGGCCACCGCCTGGGCCCGGTCCCGGCTGCCGGTCTTGGCGAAGATGCGGTTGACGTGGGTCTTCACCGTCGCCTCCGAGACGTACAGCCGGGACGCGATCTCCTGGTTGGAGAGGCCCGAGGCGATGAGGCCGAGCACCTCGGCCTCCCGGCCGGTGAGCCCGTCGGGCGGCGGGCCGGAGGCGGGCTGCACGCCCCTGTCCGGCGGAGGTACCCCAGCCCGGGCGGCGTGGAGCAGGGTGGCCCGGGCCGCCGGGTCGAGGACCGCCTGACCGGCAGCCGCCGCCTCGAGGGCCCGGCGGATGTCGTCCCTGGTGGCGTCCTTGGTCAGGTAGCCGACGGCGCCCGCCGACAGGGCACCCAGGACCGAGGCGTCATCGGCGTAGGTGGTCAGCACCACCACCTGCGTGGCCGGGTGCCCCCGCCGGATGGCCCCCGTCGCTTCGGTCCCGTCCATCCTCGGCATGCGCAGATCCATCAGGACCACGTCCGGGGCCCGCTCGACCGTGAGGGCCACGGCCTCCTCACCGTCGGCAGCCAGCCCCACCACCTCCACACCGGGCAGGGCGGAGACGATCGTGGCCAGGCCCTCCCTGACGACCCGCTGATCGTCAGCTATCACCACCCTCACGCCGGCACCTGAGCTGACACCACCCAGCCTCCGGCGGTGGGACCGGCGTCCACCGTGCCCCCGAGGAGCAGCACCCGCTCCCTGATCCCCTGAAGGCCGTAGCCCGTCCCGGTCCCGGCCAGAGCCGACCCGCCGTGGGGGGCGGGGGGATTGGAGACGGACAGGCCGACCCCGTTTTCCGAGTAGTCGAGAAGCACCTCGGCCCTGACCCCCGGAGCGTGCTTCATGACGTTGGTCAGGGCCTCCTGGGCCACCCGGTAGAGGGCCAGGGCCACGTCGGGGGCCAACCGGCGGGGACGGCCCCGGACCTCGATGGCGGCGTCGCACCCGGCCGCCAGCTCGGCCAGGCGGGCGTCGAGCGCCGGGAGGTCCTCGCGCAGGGCCTGCACCGCGCCCCGGGCCTCGTCCAGCCCGGTGCGGACCAGGCGCTTCACCTGCCCCAGCTGATCGGCCACGGCCGGCTCCAGCGGCGGCCCGCCGGCCACCAGGGCGTCGAGAGCCTGCAGCTGCAGCGACAGGGCAGAGAGGGTGTGGGCCAGCACGTCGTGCAGCTCCCGGGCCAGGTGGTTGCGGGCGGCCAGCACCTCGGCCCGGGCCTCGGCTATCTCGGCGGACGCGGCCTGGGCGGTGAGCAGCTGCGATTCCCGCCGGCTCATCCCGGTCACGGCGCCGCCCAGCGAGGCGGCCAGCACGCCGATGGCCAGGCCCACCGTGCCGCCGGAGACGGCGAGGGAGATCCACGCCACCACCGGACCGGCCACTGCGACCGGCGCGGCCCGTCGGGGGCTCCACCGGATCATGGCGGCCATGGACGCCGCCCCCACGTAGGTCATGGGCAGCGGCCCCAAGGCGGTGAGGGCACCCCCGGCCACCGTCATGGCCGCCAGCGCCATCCCCGTGGCCGCCGCCGGCGCCTCCCGGCACCTGGTGTAGGTCCACGCCAGCCAGCCGGCATCGGCGGCGAGCAGCAGCACCAGGCCGGCCAGCCCGGCGCCGGTGACGCCGATGCGGATCTCGGTGGTCACCCCGTAGGTGAGAAGGGCCAGTCCGACCAGGTTGATCGACAGGGCGGTCCGGCCGATCAGCGCCGGGCGGCCGTCAAGCGGAGGGTTCACCGGCGTCCATCATGGCCGGGCGGGTGAGCCGGTGCATACCGTTCTCAGCCGGCCGGAACGCCCGGAAGGCCAGCACCGCGGTGCGGGCCAGTACCTCGCCCATGGCCATGAGCACCAGGGCCGCCACCCACGCCGCGGTGCTCAGATGGTGGGAGACGTCGAAGTGGTACAGGTGGATTCCGCCCCCGTGGCTGGCGTAGAGCTGGAAGGCGAACCGGAAACCCACCCCGACGACCCACAGCGCGGCGGCCGTCGCCCCGGCCCGGGCGAAGGGATGACCGTCAGCGGTCCTGGTCACCCGCGTGGCCATGCCGGTCAGGGCACCGAGGGTCAGGCCGGCGGCCGTGCACGCGGCGATGAGGGCCAGGTCGGCGGCCCCGGTGGGGACCGACCTGAGGTACTCGGCGGCCACGTAGGCCACGATGGCCACCGGCAGTAGCAGCGACCTGGAGGTCAGCCGGCGGCCCCGCAGCTGCAGGAAGACCACCCCGATCAGGGCCAGGTCCAGGACGTAGTCGGAGAAGCTCATGCGGCCAGTGTGCGACCGCCGGCGTCCCCGGTCGTCAACCCGGGGGTGGACCGCCGGGTGGATTCGCGGGGTGGCCGGCCCCGGGGGTTAGGATCCAGCCCGCAGCATCGAATGGGCTGAGATGTGAAGGGGCAGATATGAGTAATGGTCGGTCGTGGCGGCGGGAACTGTTCGTGTCGACAGCGGTGACGGTGGGGGTGGCCATGGCGATGCCGGCCGCGGCCTGGGCTGCCGGCCCCGGCAAGGGGGGCGGGGGCGGCCACGGCGGTGGTGGCGGTGGGGGGTCCAGCGTGGCTGGAAGCGACATCTCCTGGCCGCAGTGCGGCGGCTCCTACCCGAGCGGGCAGGCATTCGGGATCGTGGGGGTCAACGGGGGAGTGGCCAGCGACTTCAACGCCTGCTTCGGCTCCGAGCTCGCGTGGGCCCAGGGATCCACCGGAGCCACCACCCAGCCGAAGGCGTCGCTGTATGTCAACACCGGCGACCCGGGCAACAGCTACAACGGGCAGCCGGTCACCGGCTGGCCCACTTCAGGTGGCAACAGCACCTACGGCACCTGCACCACCACCACCGGCGGGCTGGGTGCCAACAGCACGGCCTGCGCCTGGCAGTACGGGTACGAGAAGGCCACCGCCGACATCGCCCAGGTCGGCGGTGCGACCGCAGCCCAGGGCTACCCGTGGTGGCTGGACGTGGAGACGGCCAACAGCTGGCAGACCGGCATCTACGGCCTGCAGATGAACGTCGCCGACCTGCAGGGCATGGAAGCCGCCCTGACCGGCGACGGGATCGCCGCCGCAGGCGTCTACTCCACGTCGTCGCAGTGGTCGACCATCACCGGCGGGGACACCACCGACTTCGCCGGGGTTCCCGACTGGCTGCCGGGGGCCCGTACCGAGCGGGGCGCGGAGTCCAATTGCGGCCTGGCCGCCTTCACCGGCGGGGCTTCCAAGGTGACGCTGACCCAGTGGAGCGGGTCGTTCGACTACGACTACGCCTGCCCCTAGTAGGCGGAAGGGCTGCGGCGGGCCGGTGGTGACGGCCATCGTCGCCACTACCTGACCATCGGCCCTGCCCGGACGGTGGAGCCGGGAGCATGCTCAGCGGTACCGACACGACCGCACGGGGGTGCAGCCCATGGCAATCGACCGCGAAGCAACCGGGAGTTGGCGGTACTACGTCCACGACGGGAAGGTCTTCTGCCCGCGCCACAGCGCTGACGTGGAGGTGGCGGACTGTTCGGACTGCATCTACCTCGAGTCGGATCCGGCCAGCGGGTTCGTGGCCTGCCTGCCGCCGCCCGGCCGGAGCATCTCCGAGATGATCGAGGCGGTGGCCCGGTACTGAGTGACGGGCGGCCGGCCTCTAGGGCTTGCGCCGCATGAGCGTGTCGGCGACCTTGTCCATCATCGCCGCCGCCGTGCCGATGGTCTTCAACCCACCCGGGCTGTCGGGTCCGTGCGGGTGGGGCCGGGTGGGCCCGGCCTTCCTCGCCAGCATGAGCCGACCGCCCAGCTCCAGGCGGTCATCGGTTCCGAGCACCTGCTCCAGGGCGGGCCATGCCTCGTCCTCCTCGAAAGCCATGTGCCGGCGGGCCGCCCCGGCGAACGCTTCGGCCAGGCTGGAGAACTCCGGCATCCCGGGGGCGGCCTGGCGCAGATCCTCGAGGATCCGCTTGGCCGCCCGCTCCTGCACGACGGCCTCGGTGGCCAGAGCGGTCCCGCCCGGGGCCCGGGACCGCACCGCCGGCCACAGGTACATCTCCTCGGCGGCCTCGTGGCGGGACTCCTCGATCACCAGCCGGTCGATGAGCGGGCCGGTGCCGTGCCCGGCTTCCAGGGCGTCGAGCAGCTGCCTCACCGATTCATGGTCCTTCCTGAGCAGAGCGAAGGGGTCCGCCATGTGATGATCCTCCAGTCCGTGTCGGTGACAGCCGGAAGGCAGCTACCCCGGTGCGGTGGGCGGCAACCGTCCTGATCAGACCCCAGCGGCCGGGGAGGTCACCGGGCCGGTGAAGCGGGCCACGAGGAGGGCCAGGTCGTCGCCGCCGGGCCGTTCCAGGTGGCCCATGCACTCGAGCAGGCGGTCGGCCAGCTGCTCCACCCCGATGTCGGCCGGGCACTCGGACAGGGCCGTGGCCAGCCGCTCGATGCCCTCGTCGACGGCGACCAGGCGGGTCTCCACCAGCCCGTCGGTGTACGCCACCAGGACGTCCCCCGGCTGGAGGGGAAACTCTGTCTCGGTGTAGCCGCCGAGGGCCAGGCCGAGCGGCGGTCCCGGGACCGCACCGAGGGCCCGGACCTGGCCGGTCCGGGACCTGATCAGCGCCGGCAGGTGCCCGGCGGAGGCCACCCGCACCGCGCCGGCGTCGGGATCGACCACCGCGTAGAGGGCGGTGGCGAAGCGGTGCAGGTCGGCCCCGTCGCCCCACTCCTGGTCGATGGTCTCCGACAGATGGTTGTCCACCAGGGCCAGGACTTCGGCCGGGGGCAGCTGGGCCTGGCTGGCGGCGCGCATGGCCACCCGGGCCTGCCCCATCAGGGCGGCGGCCCCGATGCCGTGACCGGAGATGTCGCCTATGCCGAGGCCCACCCGGGTGCCGACCTCCAGCACGTCCCACCAGTCTCCGCCGACCGGACTGTCGCTGCCCCCGGGCACGTAGCGGGCGGCCACGTCGAGGGCGGGCGGTTGGGGCGGGCGGGTGGGTAGGAGCGCCTGCTGCAGCCGTTCGGCGATCCTCCGGTTACGGTCCTTGGCCCGGACCTCGGTGATGGCGGCGCCTGCCCGGCCCGTGACCTCGGCCAGGAACTGCACGTCGCCCTCGTCGTAGGAAGGCCGTCCGCGGGTGGCCACCAGCACCACCCCGCCGGCCAGATCACCGGCCACAACCAGGGGAGCGACGGCCACTGACGTGGCCCGGGCCTCCGCCATCCATTTCTGAAGGGCCGGGTCCGGGTCGAGCTGGTCCAGCGTGTCGGGGTCGACCGCCACCACCATGGCGGCGCCGGTCATCAGTGTCGACCGCCACCGGGAGCGCCCCCGGCGGCTGGGGGGCGGAGGCGGTCCGAGGCGGTCGAGGCCGCCGACGGTTGACAACGCCACCGGATCGGCGGGCGGAGGTTGCCCGGCCTCCGAGACCACCGATGAGTAGGCGTAGACCGCGGCCAGGTCGGCCACCTCCGGCACCAGAGCGTCGGTCAGCGCCTGCAGCGCCTGGCGGGCGTCGCCGGTTCCGGCCAACGCCGCGGAGACGTCGGCCAGCAGCCGGGACCGGGCGGCTTCGGTCTCCGCCTCCGCTTCGACCGTGGAATCCGCCCCGAACTGGATCACGCCGACCGGCCGGCCGTCGGGGCCGGGCACGGGAGCCAGGGAGAAACGGATCACCCGCTGCCGTCCGGTCACGTCACGCGGGCCCACCACCCGGCGCGGAAGCATCACGGACTCACCCCGCCAGGCCCGGTCCCACAGCTCGAGGGTGGCCGGGTTGGTGTCGGGAAACACCTCCCTCAGGGGCCGGCCTCCCTCCACCGGGCCGAACACCTCCACTCCCATCCGGTTGCGCCACACCAGTCGGTGGTCGGGACCGGCCGTAAGCGTCACCATCATCGGGGCCAGGTCGAACGCCTCCAGCAACCAGGAGGGAACGACCGGTGCCGTATCAGGATGGGATTTCGACGGATCACCGTCTTTAGAGGTCATTCTTCAGTGGCTCTCCGCGCTCGGCCCGGGCGCCCCGCTCCGGGCCGGCGCAGCGGCGCGCCGAACAGAGCGGGGTGGAATCGTCTGCTTCCCTCGGCTGGCTGCGCAACCGAGGCCGAAGATACTCCCCAGCCTGAAGTCCGGCAACGCAGAGCGTCGGTACGCCCGGACGTCAGGGGTTGGAGGTGGACACCTCCTCGAAGGGAGCCTGGCCTAGAGGGCGGCAGATCGCCCCGGTCCGCGGTCACCCACCGAAGACGACTCCCGGAATTGCGCCTAGGCCGCCTGGCCGGGCGCCACTCCGGGCTGCTCGGCCGGCTCGGGCCGGCGGGGCCGTCCGGCCCTCAGGTCCACGACCGGGGTCATGCGGCCCGCCAGCCGGGGGCCCAGCGCGGCGATCACCATGAGCTGGACGGCTCCGGCCCCCGCAAAGGCCCAGGAGATGCCGATGGCCGAGGTGGCCAGACCGCCGGCCAGGGCTCCGAGTGGGAGGCTGACCAGTACCAGCGTCTGGTAGGCGGACGCGGCCCGCCCCTGCATGTCGGCCGGCACGGTCGATTGGCGGACCGACCGGCTGGCGGCGTTGCCGATCACGACGGCCAGCGCCTCGGCGGCCAGGGCGATGCCGGCCACCACCGCCGAGCGCGTCACCGCCAGCACCGGGTAGGTCGCTCCGGCGATCAGGCCCGCGGTCACGATGCTGCGGGCGCTCCCGATCCGCCGGTGCAGGCGGGGGGCGATGGGAGAGGCCACGAGCGTCCCGCACGCGGCGGCCGCCATCAGGATCCCGAAGCCGGTTCCGTGGAGATGCAGCCGGGTGGTGGCGAAGATCACCATGACGCCGAACACCGCAGCCTGGAAGAACGCCAGGCTGGCCACGATGCCAGCCAGCAGGCGCAGCACGGGCTGCGCGGCGAACCAACGCAACCCCGTCCACAGGTCGGTCCAGACCGATCCGGGCTCATCCCCGGGCGGCTCCTCATCGGGCAGCGCCCCGCTCAACAGGACCGCCGAGCCCACGAAGCTCAAGGAGTCGGCCAGGAACGGGACGCTGCGGGCCGCGGCGAACACCACCCCGCCCAGAGCCTGGCCGGCCATCTCGCGGCCCGCCAGGAGGGCGGTCATCAGTCGGGTGTTGGCCGCCACCAGCTGATCCTCCTCGACGATCGCCGGCAGGCACGCCCCGGATACGACATCGAAGGCCACCCCCAGGCCGCCGAGGAGGACGGCGGCGACGAAGATGAGCGGGAGGCTGTCCATCCCGGCCAGGACAGCCACCCCGAACAGACCCAGCACGGCGAAGCGGGCGACCTCGACGGCCAGGATGAGCCGGCGGCGGTTGCGCCGGTCGGCGATGGCCCCGACCGGGAGGGCGACCAGGAGGGCGGGGGCCTGCTCAGCTGCCACCAGGCCGGCGATGACCATCGGATCACGGGTGAGGGTGAGGGCCAGCAACGGGAAGGCCACCAGGACCATGCCGTCGCCGAGCGACGAAACCCCGGTGGCCAGCCACAGCTGTTGGAAATGCCGCCCCAGTCGAAAACGCTGCTTCACGTAGGTCGCCCCAGAAGAAATTCCAGAAAATAGGTCTCAAAACGGCCGGATCGCCGGTTGCTCCCATAAAGCAACCGGCGATCGAGCCCGATAGACAACAGGAACATTCGACCCGAAAGAGCCACCAGGTCTCGACAGCGTGGAGGCTCAAAACAGGTCAGTGCTACGGGTTGAGGTCGGTCTGCAAACCGACCTCAGCCCCACTTGACGTTGAACACCCTGCACCCACCTCCCCTCATCGATGAGATTCGGAATTGATCCGTTCCCGCCCTTCCCGGCCTCACCGTCCGCAGGGAGTAGGGCGTGGAGGGTCGAATAGTCCGAAACAGGGACAGCATTGTCCGTCTTTCGTTTTCTTCTGCCCTCGGCGGAAACACTACAGGTTTCGCGTGTAGCGGACGATATTGCCGATGACTCATTCCTCGCCACTAACCGCGGTGTAGGGTCAGATGGGCCGATAGCGGAAAGTTTGGGACCGCTGCGCAGCAGAGCGGTTGGCCGAGAGAGCGGCCGGGGCAGATCGAGGACGAAGCGTGACGGCAGGGGCAGGACTGGTCAGGCGATTAGAGGCACCGCACCGGGTCTGGGTCGTCATCGGCCTGGTTGCTGCCCAGGCCGCCGTCCTGTCCGTTATCGCCTGTTCGCAGCGCCCCCATTGGCCTATTGCCCACCATCTTCCGTGGGAGGCTGTTGCGTGCGGCGTGGCCATCCTTTCGCTGATGCCGGTGCACGTTCACGTGCGGCAGAACTCGATGAAGACGGATCTCTCCTGCTTCCCGATCCTGCTCGGCGCAGTCCTCACGCCGGCTGTCGCCGTGATCCCAGCGGTGGCGGTGGCGGTGGCAGTCAGCATGACCGTACAGAGGGTCAACCCGGTCAGGGTTGTGTTCAACGTTGGAAACCAGGCCGGCGCGCTGGCATTTTCTCTGCTGGTCATGCAGGGCGCGATGGGCTCAGCCAGTCCGGTGACACCTCGCGGATGGTTGGCCCTGGTCGCCGCACTGCTTGCCTACACGCTCTACACCAGCGTGTTCGTGGTCGCCGTCGTGTTCGCGTCCGGGACTCCTGTCGAAGGGGCCATGATCGCCCACCTGACCCGCGAGTTGCTGGTGCTCGTGCCGTCCACCGCGGTGCTCATAATCATGGCGCTCGAGGCTTATTGGACCGAGCCTTGGTCGCTGCTGGTGCTGGCCGGACCGGGCCTGGTGGTGGGTCGTTACCAGGCGGCCAGTGCCCGGCTCCGGCAGCGCTACGCCGACCAGAGGTCCCTCTACGGCTTCACGGTCAGGCTGGCCGAGCTGTCAGAGCACAGCGAGGTCCTGGCGTGCGCCCTGGACGAGGTGGCGGCCATCCTGCACTCCGAGCGGGTATTTCTCTGCATGGAGCAGCCCGCAGGGGCCTCGCGCTACTCGCTCGACGCCGCCGGCTCTCTGGTGCGGGAGGTGGTGCCGCTCGATCCCCTGGAACGGGACGTGAGCTCCACCCGCCGGCCGCTGCTCCTGCGGCGGGGCCAGCCCAGCACGTACCTGGCCGTCCACGGCTTCCGCGACGCCATCCTCGTGCCGGTGACCATGGCCGACGACCATCACGGGGTACTCGTCGCCGCCGACCGGGACGGCAACGAACTGGTCTCCTTCGAGCCGGATGACCTGGCGCTCCTCGAGGCCCTGGCCGCCCACCTGGCCACGGCCCTGACCAGCTGCGCCCGGTTGGACCGGTTGAAGGTGGAGGTGGCGGCCCGGGAGCACCAGGCCTACCACGACGGGCTGACCGGCCTGGCCAACCGGACCCTGCTCAGCCAGGTGGTGTCGGCCGCAGTCAAGAACCGCCGGGGATCCAGTCTGGTCGCCGTCATGCTCATGGATCTCGACGGCTTCAAGGAGGTCAACGACACCCTGGGCCACCACGCCGGTGACGCCATCTTGAAGGCCGTCGCCGCCCGGGTCGACGCCACGGTGGGCCGGTCCCGGCTGGCGGCCCGCCTGGGCGGTGACGAGTTCGCCTTCGTGATCCCGTCGGCCACGGGTACGCAGCAGGTGGAGTCCATGGCCCGCCGGCTGCTGGAGGCGGTGGCCGCCCCGATCGAGGTGGACGGCATGGTCCTCACCCTGCGGGCCAGCATGGGGGTGGCTCTGGCCCCGCTGCACGGCGAGGATCCGGCCGGCCTCCTGAAGAGAGCCGACGTGGCCATGTACTCGGCCAAGAACAGCGGTCGGGGCATCGTGGTCTACGAGCCGGAGATCGACCATCACTCCACCCGCCGGCTGGTGCTGGCCACCGAGTTGCAGAGGGCGGTGGAGGCCGGTGGCCTGGAGCTGTGGTACCAGCCGATCGCCGACATCGCCTCGGGCTCCGTCACCGCCTTTGAGGCGCTGCTGCGCTGGCGACACCCGGAGCTGGGCTTCGTGGCACCCGACGAGTTCATCCCGGTGGCCGAGCAGACCGGCCTCATCGAGCCGGTGACCTGGTGGGTGATCCGCACCGCCCTGGAGGAGCTCCGGCGGTGGCGAGACGACGGCTACGAGATCACCATGGGCGTCAACGTGTCGGCCCGCAGCCTCTTCGACTCGACCCTGGTGGACCGCCTGGGCCGGCTGATCATCGACACCGGGGTCAACCCGGCCCATCTGACCGTCGAGATCACCGAATCGTCGATGATGCTCGACCTGGACCGATCCGAGAGGACCCTGCGCCGGCTGAGCGACCTGGGCGTCCGCATCGCCATCGACGACTTCGGCACCGGG
>JAKAXN010000563.1 GCA_021816565.1 Actinomycetes bacterium | reverse complement strand
CCGGCGGGTCGGCGTCTCGATGGCCGGGTAGCCGAACATCATGAAGCGGGGCCCGTAGAACTCCCCGCCCCGGGCCTCCGGGTCGACGGCGGCGCGCACGATGGAGAGGGCCCCGACCGACGCCGGCTGGCCGAAGCCCCCCATGGGCCGGAGCAGCGCGTTGACCACGCCGTGGCCGTCGGTGCCCAGGTTGGTGCGGCTGGCCCCGGGATGGGCCCCGAGCGACGAGACCGGCTGGCCGGCGGCGCCCATGCGGCGGTCCAGCTCGAAGGCGAAGAGCAGGTTGGCCAGCTTGCTCTGGAAGTACGGCCGCCACCGGTCGTAGCCGCGCTTTTCGAACATCAGGTCGTCGAGGCGGACGGTGCCGGGCCGGTGGGCCGGGCTCGAGACCGTCACCACCCGGGCCCCGGGGGCCGCCACCAGCAGCGGGGCCAGGTGGGCGGTGAGGGCGAAGTGGCCCAGATGGTTGACCCCAAGTTGCATCTCGAACCCGTCCTCGGTGGCGGAGCGGTCGATGGCCATGAGGCCGGCGTTGTTGACCAGGATGTCGACGCGGTCGGTCCGGTCGGCGATGTCCCCCGCGGCGCGCGCCACCGAGGCCAGCGACGCCAGGTCCAGCTGCACCACCTCGGCGCTGCGGCCCACCCGGGCGGCCGCGGCGTCGGCCCGCTCCGGGTTGCGGCAGGCCATGAGCACCCGGGCGCCGGCCCCGGCCAGCAGCTTGGCCGTCTCCAGCCCGAGGCCGGAGTTGGCTCCGGTGACGACCGCGACCCGGCCGTCGAGGGGAGGAATGTCCTGGGCGGTCCATCGGTACATTTCCTCAAAGTAGGCCGGTAGCCTGAGTTCGGCCATGCGGTACGGCACGTCAATCATCTGCTCGCTGCTGGCGGCGGTCAGCTTCGCCTTCGCCGCGGTCATGCAGCAGGAGTCGACCCAGACCGTCGGCGCGGACAAGTCGCTGCACATCGGGCTGCTGGCGGAGCTGTTCCGCCGGCCGAAGTGGCTGCTGGGCGGGGCCTCCATGCTGGCCGGATTCGGGCTGCAGGCGGTGGCCCTGTCGTTCGGGCCGATCGCGGTGGTGCAGCCGATCGTGGTGCTGGAGCTGGCGTTCGCCATACCGTTCGGCATCTTCCGCCGGTGCCGGCGGGCCGGCCTGCGGGAGTGGTCGGGGATCATGGCGGTCATGGCCGGGGTGTCGATCTTCCTGCTCTCGGCCGACCCCGGGCAGGGCATCCAGAACCCGCCCACCAGGGACTGGCTGGCCTCCCTGCTCCCGGTGGCCGCCGTGGCCGCCGTGGCGGTGACCCTGGGGGCGGCCCGCAAGGGTCCGACCCGGGCCATGTTCCTCGGGTCGGCCGCCGGCCTGGCCTTCGGGGTGCTGTCGGTGCTCACCAAGACGGTCACCCACCTGCTCAGCACCGACCTCAGCCGGGCGTTCGTCACCTGGCAGGTGTACGCAGCGGTCGGCGTCGGGATAGTGGCCCTGGTGGTGTCGCAGTCCGCCTACCAGGCCGGGCCGCTGGCCTACTCCATGCCCTTCGTCGGGGTGCTGGAGCCGCTGGTGGCGGTGGCGATCGGTGACGTGGTACTCGGCGAGCAGGTCCGCCTGAGCGAGGCGCAGTTCGCGGTGGAGCTGGTGGCTGCCGCGGTGGCCTGCCTGGGCATCCTCCTGCTCACCACCTCCCAGACGGTGCTGAGCATCTACGAGGAGAGCCCCCGGACCGACGGCGCCCCCGTCGTCTGACTGCCGTCACGGTCGCCGTGAGGAGCCCGGCCGCTTCAGCGGCGGCCGCTCAGGTGGGCGTCGGTCTCGGCCAGGGACCCGGGGGTGCCGATCTCGTAGAAGCGGTTCGCCACCTCGAAGCCGTACAGCCGGCCGGTCACCGACAGGCGGCGGTAGAGGCCGGCCAGATCGCTCTCGGCACCGGGGACGGCGTCGAGGACCTCGGAGGTGAGCCCGCCCAGGCCGTAGTCGATCCAGCGCATGGCGGACGCCGGCCGGTGCTTGTCGTAGAGGCGCACCAGCCCGGCGTCGTAGACGACGTTGGAGCGGTCCCACCGGCCGTCGTTGCGCAGCACGGTCATGGCCGCGGGCCGACCGGAGCGGGCCCACCCGGCCAGGAAGGCCCCGTAGTCGACGTCGAGCCAGGTGTCGCCGTAGAGGACCAGGAACCGGGGTCCGAGGAGGGGGGCGGCCCGGCGGATGGCCCCCAGGGTGCCGTCGAGACCGGGGCCGTCGTGGGAGTAGTCGATGTCCACCCCGGCGCAGCGGCGGCCGATGACGGCCTCCACCTGCTCGCCCAGGTGGCCCACGCACATCACCACCCGCCGCAGGCCGTGCCCGGCCAGCTGCTCCAGCTGGTGCACCACGAACGGGCGCCCGGCCACCTCGATCAGGGCCTTGGGGACCCGGCGGGCCCGCTCCCCCAGCCGGGTGGCCCGGCCCCCGGCCAGGATGCAGACCGGGACGTCACCGCCCCGGTCGGGGGCGGCCGGGTCGGGGGCGGCCGGGTCGGAGCCGGCCGGGCCGGCGCCCGGGTCGGGGGCGGCGCCGGGCCGGCCGCTCACCGGTCCCCCCGGGTGGTGAAGAACTGCTCGTCGATGCGCCGGATGGTGGCCAGGTCGGGCTCGCAGCGGAGCCGGTCCCGGAACGCCGGGTCGGTCCACGGGTCCCACCGGGCGCTGATCAGACGGCCGGTGATGCCCGCCGCCTCATCGGAGAGCAGGAAGGCGGTCAGCTCGGCCGCCGGACCGGGCGGGTCGGCCCCGCCCCCGGGGGCCGGACCGTCTCCGGAGACCGGCCCGCCTGCGGAGACGGCCCGCTCGGTCCGCTCGAAGTACCCGGCCCCGGCCCGGTCCGGCCCGGCGGCCAGGGTGGCCCGGTGCATGTCGGTCGCCACGAAGCCGGGGGCCACGGCGTTGATGCGCACCCCCCGTTCGGCCAGGTCGCCGGCCAGGTTCTCGGTCAGGCGGACCACCGCGGCCTTGGACGCGGCGTAGGCGTCGTAGCGGGGGAACGGGCCGGTGGCCCCGCCGCCGGAGTAGGTGAC